>JBOGYT010000178.1:0-2749 GCA_050696955.1 Solirubrobacteraceae bacterium
GGCACCGCCGGCCGAGGCGCCGGCGGCAGCCGCGGAGGCACCGCCGGCCGAGAAGCCCAAGCGGTCGCCCAGGCGCCGCAAGCCGAAGGCCAAGCCCGCCGAGGAGCCCGCCGCCGAGGCCCCCGAGGCGCCGGCCCCCGCGGCCGAGACCACGACCGAGGAACCGAAGTGAGCGACATCAGCGCCAAGGACGTCAAGGCCCTCCGCGACCTGACCGGCGCGGGGATGATGGATTGCAAGCGGGCCCTGCAGGAGACCGACGGCGATCTGGACGCCGCCGTCGCGCTGCTGCGCGTCCAGCTCGGCAACAAGATCGGCAAGCTCGCCGGCCGCGAGGCGACCGAGGGCACCGTCCAGTCCTACATCCACGCCAACGGCAAGGTGGGCGCGCTCGTCGAGGTCGACTGCAACACCGACTTCGTCGCCCGCAACGAGGACTTCGTCGGCTTCGCGCGCGACATCGCGATGCACGTCGCCGCCTCGCCGCAGACGCGCTACGTCAGCGCGGAGGAGATCCCCGACGCCGACCGCGAGGCGGAGCTGCGCGTGTTCGAGCAGCAGGCCGCCGACAAGCCCGAGAACGTGCGCGGAAAGATCGCGGAGGGCAAGCTGCGCAAGTGGATGGAGGAGACCGTGCTGCTCAACCAGCCGCACGTCCACGGCGACAAGTACGACGGCAAGACGATCGAGGAGCTGCGCGCGGATCTGTCGGCCAAGACCGGCGAGAATGTCGTCGTGCGGCGCTTTACCCGCTTCTCCGTGGGCGAGTAGTCTCGCCCCCCGTGGCGACACCGGGGACAGACGCGGCGCCGGCCTTCCGGCGTGTCCTGCTGAAGCTCTCGGGCGAGGCGCTCATGGGCGACCTCGACTACGGCACCGATCCCGAGCGCGTGAAGGCCGTGGCCGAGCAGGTCGAGGCGGTGCACGCGCGCGGGGTGGAGGTCGCGATCGTCGTCGGCGCGGGCAACATCTACCGCGGGCTGAAGGGCGCCGCGGCGGGCATGGATCGCGCGACCGCCGACTACATGGGCATGCTCGCCACGGTGCTCAACGCGTTGACGCTCCAGGACGCGCTGGAGAGCCTCGAGGTCAACACGCGCGTGCAGTCGGCGATCACGATCTCCGAGGTCGCCGAGCCCTACATCCGCCGGCGCGCGATGCGCCACCTCGAGAAGGGGCGCGTCGTGATCTTCGCCGCGGGCACCGGCAACCCGTTCTTCACCACCGACACCGCGGCGGCGCTGCGCGCGGTCGAGATCCACGCCGAGGCGATCCTCATGGCCAAGAACGGCGTCGACGGCGTGCTCTCCGCCGACCCGCGCGAGGACTCCGGCGCCGAGCTCATCCCGGAGATCAGCCACATGGAGGCGGTGCGCCGCGGGCTGCGCGTGATGGACTACACGGCGCTCACGCTGTGCGCCGAGAACCACATGCCGCTGCACGTCTTCAACATGGATGACGAGCGCAACATCGAGCGGATAGTGTCAGGCGAACAGGTGGGAACGGTGGTGATCACGCGAGATGAGTGAGCTGATCGACGAGTTGCTCCAGGACGCCGCCGATCGCATGAGCAAGTCCGTCGAGGCGACGAACGGCGAGTTCGGTTCGGTCCGGACCGGACGCGCCAGCCCCGCGCTGCTCGACCGCGTTCACGTCGACTACTACGGCACGCCGACCCCGCTCAAGCAGCTCGCGACGATCAACGCCGCCGAGGCGCAGCTGCTGACCGTCCAGCCCTACGACAAGTCGTCGCTGAAGTCGATCGAGAAGGCGATCTCCGATGCCAACCTCGGGCTGACGCCCAACAACGACGGCAACATCATCCGCCTCGCGATCCCGGCGCTCACCGAGGAGCGGCGCAAGGAGTTCGTGAAGATGGTCCGCCACATCGCGGAGGAGGGGCGGGTCGCGATCCGCAACGTGCGCCGCGACGTCATGCACGACCTGCGCGAGCTGAAGGGCGACGGCGACGTCGGGGCCGACGAGGAGCACCGCGCCGAGACCGAGCTGCAGAAGCTCACCGACGCCAAGATCGGGGAGCTCGACGCGCTGCTGAAGGGCAAGGAAGAAGAGATCCTCGAGGTCTAGTGGTGGGTCACCCGTGACCCACGACCGCAGCGACGCGGCGCGCTACGTCGCGATCATCACCGATGGCAACGGGCGGTGGGCGAAGGCCCGCGACCTGCCCGTCGGCGAGGGCCACCAGGCAGGCGCCGACACCGTCAAGGCGCGGCTGCGCGACGCCGTCGAGCTCGGCGTGCGCGAGCTGACGGTCTACTCGTTCTCGACCGAGAACTGGTCGCGCCCCGAGGACGAGGTCGTCGGGCTCATGGCGATGTTCGCCGAGCGGATCGTGCGCGAGACGCCCGAGCTTCACGAGCAGGGGGTCCGGATGCGCTTCATCGGCCGCCGCGAGGGCGTCGAGCCGGCGCTCATCGAGCAGATGGAGTGGGCGGAGAACGTGACGAAGGACAACGACCGGATCACGCTCTTCGTCGCGTTCAACTACGGCGGGCGGGCCGAGATCGTCGATGCCGCCCGGCGCTTCTCAGGCGGCGACGAGGAGGACTTCCGCGCGCTGCTGTACGCGCCGGAGATGCACGATCCGGACCTCATCATCCGCACGAGCGGCGAGCAGCGGCTGAGCAACTACCTGCTGTGGCAGTCCGCGTACTCCGAGCTCGTGTTCCGCGACGAGCTGTGGCCCGACTTCGACCGCGCCGCCTTCGAGGAGTCGCTCGCGGAGTTC
>JBOGYT010000179.1:0-9833 GCA_050696955.1 Solirubrobacteraceae bacterium
CCGCTCGTCTGCAGGTCCTCGAGGTCGTAGCTGCGCGTCGTGTTGGCCTCGAACTGGCGCTCGTACTCGGTCACGACATCGGCTCGGCCGCGGGCGACCCCGGTCGGCAGGACGCGCTCCACGTCGGTCGTGAGCAGCCGCCTGAGCGCGCGGCCGTCCTCGGCCTCGTAGGCAGCGGCGAACGCGCGGGCGAGGTCGCGGACCTCGACGGCGGACAGCGGGCGGGCGGCGCGGGTCGCGGTGTCCTCGTCGCCGCCGCCGCCGGAGGCGATCAGGGCCGCCCCGGTGGCGAGCGCGGCCGCTGTCAGCAAGGCCGCGGCGGCGAGCGCGATGCGCGGCGGGCGGAGTCGCGTCTTGACGGTCGTGGCGGCTTCGTGGCGGGGGATCGGCTTGACGCGGGTCGCGGCGCGGGTCGGCTCCGTGCGTGGCTCGGCGGCGGCCGCGGGCCCCACCGCGACGCTGCGCTCGGATTCGGTGACCGGCTCGCCGCGCGCCGCCGCGAGTGCCGCGCGGGCGAGGTCGCCCGCCGAGGGATAGCGCTCGTCGGGTGCCTTGGCGAGCGCGCGGGCGATGACGCGGTCGAACTCGGGTAGCGCGCCGGCGGCGGACGGCCGCGGCGGCGGATCGTGCATGTGGGCGAGCAGCGTCGCCGGTGCCGTGCCGCGCACAAACGGCGGCCTGCCGGTCAGCGCCGCATGGAGCACGCAGCCGAGCGAGTAGACGTCCGAGCGCGCGTCCACTGGCTCGCCCTGAAGCTGCTCGGGCGACGCGAAGTCGATCGTGCCGATCCATTGCCCGCTTTCGGTCAGCGGCGTCTCGGGATCGAACGCGCGCATGAGGCCGAAGTCGCTGAGGTACGCGTGCTCCTCGTCGCCGCTGCCGATCAGCAGGACGTTGGCGGGCTTGACGTCGCGGTGCACGAGCCCGGCGGCGTGCGCGGCGTCGAGCGCCGACGCGACCTGCGCGAGGACGGCCGCCGCTCGCTCGCCCTGCAGGCGACCGTCGCGCTTGATCAGCGCGTGCAGATCGCTGCCGGCGACGTAGCGCATGACGATGTACAGCTCGCCGTCCTCCTCGCCGGCGGCATAGACCGGGACGACGTTCGGATGGTCGATCGCCGCCGCCATCCGCGACTCGCGCTGGAAGCGCTCGCGGAAGTCGGTGTCGGCCGCACGGTCGGCCGCGATGACCTTCAGCGCGACCGGCCGGCGCAGGTCGAGCTGCAGCGCCCGGTACACGACGCCCATCCCGCCGCGGCCGACGACCATCTCGATGCGGCAGCCGGCGAACACGTCGCCTGGTGAGAGCTCGGGCACCGATGCATTCTGATGCAGCGCAGTGAGATACTCGCCGCGTCGTGCGATCGCGACGCCGCTCCGCGCCGCTCATCCTGGTGCTGGCCCTCGCCGCGGTGCCCGTGCCCGTGCTCGCGCAGGGCGCGGCGCCGACCGGCAGCTTCACCGCGGTGGACAACGCGTGGAACGCCGCCGCTGGCGGGTCGACGGTCGTGATCGCCAAGGGCGGCACGGTCACCTTCGCCTACCCGAGCGGGACCGGCCAGCACAATGTCGTCTTCGGCAGCAGCGCGCCGACGGCGTGTGTGCCGCCGCTACCCGCCGGCGGCCAAGGGCCGGGCTGGTCGAGCACATGCACCTTTGCCGAGGTCGGCGACTACGCATTCGTCTGCGGGGTGCACGACGCGATGACGGGCACCGTCAGCGTGGTCGCGAACGGCACGACCCCGCCGCCGCCCCCCGGGGCCGTCGGGCTCGCGGCGAGCGAGCTGAAGCTCAAGAGGAGCCAGCGCGGTCGCAGCGTCAAGGGCTCGATCCGGGTTGCCCGCGCCGGCTCGCGCCTGGACGTCCGCGCGCTCGTGCGCCGCAAGGCGCTCGGCGAGACGAAGAGCGGCAAGCGCCGCGTCGGCCGCTTCCTGCGCACCTCCGTCGGCGGCGCGCGCGTGAGCTTCAAGGTCTCGCTCAGCAAGACGGCCAGGCGCGCGTTGAGCCGTCGCGGCAGGCTGCGGATCACCGTCGAGATCGCGGTCACGCCGCTCGCGGGCGCGAAGTTCACGACGAAGAAGACCGTCACGCTACGGGCGCCCGCCTAGCGTTCGGCCGCGGGAAGGTCCGGCGGGGTGGCGCAGCGCGCTCGTCGTACCCGCGGGCGGCGAGGTGGCCCTGTGGCAACCCAAGACGTTCAGGCCGGCGGCTCGCGGGCGACCGAGCCGTCCCACAGCTCCGCGACCATGTGGCCGTGGCCGTCGGGGTCGAACACGCACAGCTCGCGCTCCGGACCGGGACTGCCGTCGACGATCTCGCCCGGCACGAACCCGCGGCTGAGCAGGCGCTCGCGCAGGGCGTCGAGGTCGGGCGTGTAGAGGTAGAGAAACCCGGGCCCGGCGGCCTGCGGATCGACCGCTGCGCGGTCGTCCGTGCGCGCCAGCATGACCTTCGCCGCCGCGGTGGATCGCAGCACGGCGAACTCGAGCGTGTCGTGCGGCGCGTGGCGCTTGACCTCGCTGAAGCCGAGCGCCTCGTAGAACGCGATCGAGCGCTCCACGTCGGTGACGTGGATGAACGGCACGAGGTCCACGATCGTGTCGTCAGGCACGGCGCTTGGGCGTATCGATCGTCGTGCAGCACGCGACGTGCTCGGCGTTGTCGGCCAGCAGCGATTCCCCGACCTCGATCAGCTCGCTCACGCGCGGATCGGCGAGCTCGTAGATGACGTAGCGGTCGTGGCGGCGCGTCGTGACGAACCCGCACCAGCGCAGGCAGCCCAGATGGGTGGAGACCGTCGCCTGCGGCAGCTCGAGGCGGCTCACGATCTGGCTCACCGACAGCTCGCCGGCCTCGTCGAGCAGCCGCAGGATGCGCAGGCGCGTCGGGTCGCCGAGGCCGCGGAAGTACTTCGCCAGGAGCTCGTTGCGGCTGGGCGCTTCAGCGATCGCGAACGGCGGGCTCGAGCTGGTAGTGGCCATATCGGGAAAACACGATATCGTCTTTGGCCGATGAGCGGCAATCGCGACATCGGCCGCATCGGGACGCTCGCTCGCGGGGTCGGTGGGGCGGCGCTGATCGCTTTGGCGGTCGCGCTGTACGGCATCGCCTGGTGGGACGTGGCGGGCGCGCTGATCGCGTGTCCGCTGATCGCCGCCGGCGTCGCGGCGGTCATCCGGCCGGTGGGCGCGGCATCAGCGTTCGCCGTCCTGGCGATCGTCATCGGCCTCGCCACGGCTCTGACGTTCGTCACGCCCGTCGATCAGGCGGCGATCTGGCTCTTCTTCGGCGTGTCGATGCTCGTGGCGGCGCTGCGCGGCTACGGCGGGTGCGAGGTGCTCGCGATCCCAAATCTGCTGACCGGCCGCCGCTCTGCGCTTCACTGCGTCATCTACACGCCGATCGACGCCGCGGAGGCGAGATGGAGATAGAGGTCCTCTATGTGGCGGACTGCCCGAGCTACGAGCCGCTCATGTCGCGCTTGCGGGTGCTGCTTCGCCGCGCCGGAATCGAGGACGAGATCGCGCCGCGGCTCGTCGAGTCCGAGGAGCACGCCCGGCGCCTGCGTTTCGTGGGCTCGCCGACCGTGCGCATCGACGGGCGCGACGTCGAGCCCGAAGCCGACGCCCGCACGGAGCACGGCGTCGCGTGCCGCCTATATCGCACGGCTGACGGCACCGCCGGGCTGCCGCCCGACCGCCTGATCATGGCCGCGCTGCGCGCCGCGGCCGCGTGACGCGATGAAGCGCATCGGGCTGCTCGGCGGGATGAGCTGGGAGTCCTCGGCCGAGTACTACCGGTTCGTCAACGAGGCCGTGCGCGAGCGCGTCGGCGGCCTGAGCTCCGCGGACTGCGTGTTGCGCTCGGTCGACTTCGCCGAGGTCGAGGAGCTGCAGCGCAGCGGTCGCTGGGACGAGGCCGGCGACCTGCTCGCGCGCGAGGCCCGAACGCTCGTCGCGGGCGGAGCCGAGCTGCTCGTGCTGTGCACGAACACGATGCACAAGGTGGCGGGCGCGATCGTCGACGGGCTTGACGTGCCATTCGTCCACATCGCCGATACGACGGCCGACGCGGTCCGCGCCGCCGGCCTCTCGACGGTCGGCCTGCTCGCGACCGCCTACACGATGGAGCAGGACTTCTACGTCGGCCGGCTCGAGGAGCATCACGGCCTGAGGGTCCTCGTCCCGCCCGCGCAGGACCGGCGCGTCGTGCACGACGTGATCTACGACGAGCTGTGCGTCGGCGTCGTGGACGACGGCTCGCGCGAGCGCTTCCGCGCGATCATCCGCGCGCTCGTCGACGACGGCGCCGAGGCGATCCTGCTCGGCTGCACCGAGCTCGATCTGCTCGTCGGCGCCGAGGACTCGCCGGTCGCGCTCTTCGACACGACCCGCCTGCACGCCGAGCGCGCGGTCGAGCTGGCGCTCCAGCAGTGAGCGGGAGATGACCGAGCTGCTCGCGTTCCTCGGCGTCGCGGTCCTCGTGATCGTCACCCCCGGCCAGGACACCGCCCTGACCGTGCGCAACACTGTTTCCGGGGGGCGCGCGGCCGGGGTGCGGACCGCCGCCGGCGTCGTGTCCGGCCAGGCGGTCTGGGCGCTGGCCGCGAGCGCCGGCGTCGCGGCGCTGCTCGTCGCCTCCGAGCCGGCGTTCGTCGCGCTGAAGGTGGCGGGCGCCGCCTACCTCGTCTTCCTCGGCGGCCAGACGCTCCTGGCCGCCGTACGCCGCCAGCCGCACGCGCCGCGCGCCGGCGTCCCGGCCGTCGGCGGCCGCCAGCTGCGCCAGGGGTTCCTGAGCAACCTCGCCAACCCGAAGATGGCGGTCTTCTTCAGCAGCCTGCTGCCGCAGTTCACCGACTCGTTGCTCGGCCTTCTGTCGCTGGGCCTGCTGTTCTGCGCGATGACGATGACCTGGCTCACCGCCTACGCCACCGTCGTCGCCCGCGCCGGCGACGTCCTACGCCACGCCCGCGTCCGCCGCACGCTCGACGCGGTGACGGGCACGATGCTCATAGGCCTCGGGATCCGGCTCGCCGCGGCCGAGCGCTAGGTGGTTCGCAGGAGGTCTCATTCCAGCGACTTCAGCCGACCATATGCGGCATTGATCGCTGCGTCGCGGTGGCTGGCCGCCCAAGCGGAGTCGAGCAGTCTTCGCGCTTCGCCGAGCTTGTCGCGATCCCCCCGCTTCTCGACACGATCCATGAGCACTGCCGCCAAGGCGACGCCGGCGAAGTGCTTGCGGCGGTCCGCGGCGAGGACGCTTCGTAGGATCTCCTCGGCGTCCGCCAGCCGGCCGAGCTCGCGCAGCGCGGCGGCGAGTCCCACGTGCGCCATCGCGTTGGACCGCGGGGAGTCGTCCTGCTGCAGTGCCCAGCGGTAGCTGTTCAACGCGCCGTCAAGATCGCGGCCTCGCCGCTGAGCGGCGCCGAGCGCACACGCCCCCTGGGTCGTGCGATCGCGCCGTGCCAACAGCCGCCGACCTTCGATCTGAAACTCGTAATCGCGTTCCTGCTGCTTCGCCCGCTCGACAGCTTCAAAGAGCGCGCCCGGATCATCGGCCAGCAGCTGCTCCGCGCGCCTCCTGGAGCGCAGCCGTGTCGTTGTCTTCGCGGCCTGCGATCGGGCGACCGAGTTTTCCGGCCGCTTCTCTAACGCCACGCGCGGCGAGGTTCTCAGGGCGATGGCGAGTACCTACGCCTCCCGATTCACACCAGAGGATCTGCTCGGCGGTTGGGGACAAGTAGCCGCCACCAATGCCCGTGACGCGCCCCGAACGCGACGCGTGCGCTACTCCACAGCGCTACTCCGCGGGCGGGCAACCCGTGACCATGCGGCTGCAGAAACACAGTAACCCCTCTTGTGCAGGGCCTTCCTCGGGTCTCCTCTCGGTTTGGTGGTGAAGGCTGGACCTCGTGCCCGGCCGTTGTCATCGGCTGGGCGGCCTCGTCCGGCCTTGATTGCCCAGCAGCGGAGCCGAAGCCCGGGTCAAGCGGCGCAAAGCCCCCTGCGTGTGCGCGCATTCCTGGCGTCCGCCCAGGGCCCGCCGCTTGACGCGCGGCGCCCGGCTCCGCTACCTCACGAGCTCGACGGCCGGAGGGTGCCACGGAGTCCGCGCAAGTCTCGAGCCGTACGCCTCGAGTTGAAAGCGGCTCGTTTGCAGGTTATTTCGGCGATCGCTGTCCCATGCTTCACCACTTCGATACGGGAGCGACGGGACTCGAACCCGCGACCTCCGGCGTGACAGGCCACGCCGACGGAGACGACGATCCACGACGATCAGCCCGAATCGGCTGCAATCGCCACAGTTTTCAGGCGGTTACTTGCTGTAGCACCCGATGAATGCTGAGCCCGTCGCGCGGACGTTTGGGCCACTATCGGGTCACGGCGTGCACCGCGCGAGGCGTATGGAGTGCCCCGCGGACTGGTCATGTCAGGAGCGGCTCGGGCACGTCATGTGCTCGGCGGCCAGGCGTAGCCGCTGATCCGGCCCTCCCGTTCGACGACGACGGCGGAGCCCTAGTTCCAGCCTCGGAATCGCGTCCTCCAGTGCGTAGCGGCGGAAGTGCGGGGAGGACCGGTGGGCGTCGTATCCGGAGCCGTCCACGTACTGCTCGTACGCGAAGAACCGGCGTGGGTCCCCGGGGTCCCGGTGGAGCTGGTAGACCAGGTTGCCTGGCTCCCCGCGTGAGGGACCGATCAGCTGCCGCAGGGCCGCAGCGACCCGCTCCTCCTCGCCCTCTCGAGCGACCCAGGTGGCGCAGACGAGGTAGGGAACCTAGTTCCCCAAGATCGCTGCCGCCGCTCGCGTGGCGGGGAAGGTTCCCGTCGTCCTCAGCGGAGGTCGTCGATGACGTACAGGTCCCGGCGGTTGTAGCCGGGCTCGTTCGGTCGCAGCATGGTGAGGCCGTGGACGTCAGCACGAAAGCCGCGCGCGAGGAGCCGGCGGTAGGCCTCGTGGCGGGCGGTGTTCATGCCAACCTGGAGTCGCTCCAGGCCACGCCTGACGGCGAGGGCCTCGCAGGCGTCGAGCAGGCGCTCGAAGCGCTCGGGCGCGGACGGTCCGGGGCGCGCCGCACCGAATTTCACGAAGCAGGTGCCACTGCCGGCCTCGGTGCCGCCGCCACAGTGACAGACGGCGAGCGCCCCGAGCTCGGAGGCCTCGTGGGTGAGGACCGTCTCGCCGAGGCCCAGGCGCTCGACCGCGACGATCTCCCGCTCGACATCTAGCCCCTCGAAGATCTCGGCGGTGAGTCGCCGCGTCGCCTCGACGATCGTCCCCCGCTCCTGCTGCGCCGCGTCGCCGTAGGTCGTGTACTCAACCGCCTCGGGCTCTGCCGCGGGCTTCGACAGCAACGGTGTCAGCTGCTGCGGCCAGAAGCCGAACTTCTGGTAGAGGTGAACGTGGGCGGGGCTCTCGGGCCAGGTGAAGAGGGCCGCCTGCCTCACCTGCCACTGCTCGAACAGCTTCAGAATCGGTTCCATCAGCCGACTGGCGATCCCGCGTCCCCACAGGTCCACGCGGACCGTGAGCGGTCCGAAGAACGCGAAGCTGCCCCAGCGGGTGGCGAAGTTCGAGCCCACGACCTCCCCCTCGAGCTCTGCGGCAAATGCGCACTCGGGCGCGGCGGCGAATCGCGTCCGCACGTAGTCGGCGTCGCCGAACACCTGAAGCGGATCGGGTGCCTTCAGATAGGTCCCAAAGGCCATCCGCATCACGTGGTCGGCGACTTCGAGGTCGTGTTCGCGAAGAGGCCGGACCACCAACTCGAGGGGTGCGCCCCCGCCCTGCCCTTGCTGCTCTGCGGTCGCGGTCATCTGTCCACCCCCACTCGGCTGGCGCGGAGACCCGGCTGACCCGCGTCGCAGCAACGCCCCGCGGCTATACGTCTGGCTTCCCGGCATACTACTCTGGGATATCTTGACGTCAAGACATTCGATGCCGAGAGAAATCAAGAGAACGTCACCGGCAGGCCGTAGTCCGCGGGGCGAGCGGGACCGGCTCGACGAGATGCTCGACGAGTGGCGCCGAGAGCGCCCGGAGATCGATGCGTCCGGGATGGCGCTCGTGCCAAGGGTGATGCGGCTGGCGTACTTCTACGACCGGGCGATGCAGACGGCGTCGCGGCAGTTCGGGCTGAAGCCGGGCTGGCTCGACGTGCTGTCCTCACTGCGCCGGACGGGAGCTCCGCATCGCATGCCGGCCACCGAACTGGCCCGCTCAGTGCTGCTCTCCTCCGGCGGGATGACCAGCCGAATCGATCGCATGGAGGAGGCCGGGCTCGTCAGGCGGCTGCCGGACCCAAGCGACCGTCGTGGCGTCTTGGTCGAACTGACCGACAAGGGCCACGACGTCATCGACCGCGCGATCGACGCTCACCTCGAGCTCTACGCCCGCCTGACATCGGTCCTTGGGAGCGCCGAGCGGAACACCTTCATCGACCTCATGCGCAAGCAGACCGTCGCATTCGAGCGGGGCGACGCGACTGGCGCTCGCTGAGTCGGCCGACCGGATGCCGGTCTCGCAAGGGAGCGGGCGTCTCGGCAAGCGCCGCTCCGCGCTCCTGCGAGGGACGAGAACCAGGAACGTGGATCACGTCCTGGCGCGCTCACGCAAGCCTCGATCCGTCAGAGATCGGATGCGGCCGCCACTCGGCTGTGATCGCGGCCCGAGCGCGAGTGCGGGCTGCCATGATCTGGCACCGCGCAGGTGTGCCAACAGGTCCGACGCGCGTCGGCTCGATAACCGAAGCCGGAGGAGGGCACCGGCCTACGGGACTGCGCCGGCCCACAATGACGGCGACGACCTCCGGTGCCATATCCACCGGTCAATAGGCGACATGCACCGCTCCTGCCGCCGCTTCGTCGGTGCGTTTGGGCCACGGATTGGGCCACAGGTCACGCACCGCAAGAAGGCGCGATTCAGTCCAACAGCACGTAAATCGCCTGTTCGCAGGCGAACTCCGGGAGCGGGAGCGACGGGACTCGAACCCGCGACCTCCGGCGTGACAGGCCGGCGCTCTAACCAACTGAGCTACGCCCCCGTGGGTGGGGACAGGCAAGTATGCCAACACCGGGACCGGCGACCGGTGCGGCGGGCGGGCGGGCGGGTCGCTGCGTAGATTGCGGCCCAATGTCCGCGCGTCCTGCCGTCGATGTCATCGTGCCGTTTCGCGGTTCGGATGCCGCGCTCGACGGGCTGGCTGAGCGGCTGGCGACGCTGAACCTCCGCGCCGGGGACACGGTCACGGTGGCCGACAACCGCCCCGGAGCGTGGGACGGGGAGCGCGCGGGGGTGCGGATCCTGGGCGCCGGCGAGCGGCAGACCTCCTACCACGCTCGCAATCGCGGCGCGGCCGCGGGGCGCGCGCCGTGGCTCGTGTTCATCGATGCTGACGTGCTCGCGCCCGAGGATCTGCTCGACCGGTACTTCGCCCGCGCGCCGGACGAGCGCGCCGGCGTCGTGGCGGGCGCGGTAACAGACGAGGAGCCGGGCGATGACAGCTCCGTGGCCGTCCGCTACGCGCACCTGAAGGCGTCGATGAGCCAGGAGACGACGCTCGCCGACCCGGAATGGGCGTTCGCGCAGACGGCGAACGCCGCCGTCCGGCGCGCCGCGTTCGCGCAGATCGGCGGCTTCGAGGCTCGCATCCGCTCGGGCGGCGACGCCGACCTGTGCTTCCGGCTGCGGGCGGCCGGCTGGGCGCTCGAACGGCGCGATGAGGCGGCCGTCGTGCATCGCAACCGCACCACGATCCCCCGCCTGCTCGCCCAGCGCGCGCGTCACGGCGCGGGGGCTGCGTGGCTCGCCCGCCGCTGGCCGGGGGCGCTGCCGCGC
>JBOGYT010000180.1:0-8816 GCA_050696955.1 Solirubrobacteraceae bacterium
GGGGGGTGTGGGGAACTGGTACGCCTCAGGCGTAGTAGATCCCCAAACCCCCTCGCACGAAGCCTCCATGCGGGCATCGTGGCGCCCGACGCGTCACAGAACCACACGCGACTGCGACAAACCACCCGCAACTCTCACTCGTGACCGTGGCGCAGCTCGCTACGCACCTTCGCGCGCCCCTCGCCGTAAAGACGCGTCTCGTAGACGATCAGCGCCGCCAGCGCCGCTGCGAGGATCGCGACCGTCGCGAGCGCCGGCAGCTTCAGCTCGTACACGAGCGGTACAGCAGCGAGGAGCGCGATCGCCAGGCCCAGCCGCCGGCGGTTCAGCGTGTGGACGTTGCGCAGCCGGAACGCGACGTGAGCGAGCAGATACAGCGCCGTCCCGCCGAGCAGCGCGAAGGTGGGCACGAGCTTGAGCGGCTCCTCGACGTCGCCGAGCGTCTTCTTCATCCCCAGCGCGACGAGCACGATGCCGGCGACCATCGGGAAGTGCAGGTAGGACCACGAGTCGCGCGCCATCTCGTTCTGCTCGCGTCCCGGCTCGGCCTCCGACAGCCGCTGCTCGGACACGAGCGCGACGACGTCGAAGTACAGCCACCACAGCCCGGCGGCGACGACCGTCCCCAGCACGGCCGCCGTCACGACGCCGAGGTCGACCGCGCCCGTCAGGCCCACGCCGATCGCGACGATCGACTCCCCCAAAGCGATGATGATGATGAGCCCGTGGCGCTCGGCGAAGTGATGCGGTCTGAGCTTCCAGCCGTCGGCGCCGAAGAGGAACGGCCCGATCGTGTCGATCGCGATCGCCACCACCCACAGCGCGCCCTGCACCGCGCCGTCCGCGCCGGATGCCGCGAGCAGCAGGCCGACGCTGATCGCCGTGCTGATCCCCAGCCCGATGACCGAGCGGCGAAACAGGGGGTCGTCGCGGCTGGCGAGCACGAACAGCGCGATGTGCGCCAGGCGCACGACCGCGTAGGCGAGCGCGAAGACGAAGGCCGAGTCGTCGAACGCCCCCGGCACGCACAGCGAGACGACGAGGAACGCCGCCATCGCCGCGAAGATCACGAGCCGCACGTCGCCTTCCTCGGGATCGACGACGCTCGTCAGCCAGGCGTAGCCGACCCACGACCACCACACGACGCCGAGCACGAGCAGCCCCTTCGCCAAGCCCTCCCACGTCGGTTGCGCGGCCATCAGCGCCGTGCACTGCGTCAGCGCGAGGACGAAGACGAGGTCGAAGAACAGCTCGAGCGGGGTGACGGTCTCTTCCTCGCGCATCACCGCCGTCATGCGGCGTGGGCGCGCGGGCACCGCCTCCGTGCTCATGAGGAGGATGGTGGCAGGTAGATTCGCGGTCGTGACTCGGCGCAGCCGCACTCCGGACATGGGCCGGCTGCTCGTGTCCTGCCCCGACCGCCCGGGGATCATCGCCGCGGTGTCGCGCTTCCTGCACGAGCGCGGCGCGAACATCGTCGAGTCCGATCAGTACTCCACCGACCCCGAGGGCGGCACGTTCTTCCTGCGGACCGTCTTTCATCGCGCGGGGCTCGCCGCCATCCGCGACGAGCTCGAGCGGGAGTTCGCCGCCGATGTCGGCGAGCCGCTCGGGATGGAGTGGCGCTTCGCCGACGCCGGCGTCCCCAAGCGCGTGGCGATCATGGTCAGCCGCTACGAGCACTGCCTGCTCGACCTGCTGTGGCGCGCGCGGCGCGACGAGCTCGATCTCGACGTCGGGCTCGTCATCTCAAACCACGCCGACCTCGCCGACGACGTGCGCGCCTTCGGTGTCCCGTTCGTGCACATCCCCGTGTCGGCCGAGACGAAGCCCGAGGCCGAGCGCCGCCAGGTCGAGCTGCTTGCCGGCAACTTCGACCTCATCGTCCTCGCGCGCTACATGCAGATCCTGTCGGCGGCATTCCTCGAGGCGGTCGACGTGCCGGTCATCAACATCCACCACTCCTTCCTGCCCGCGTTCGCCGGCGCGGGGCCGTACAAGCGCGCGCGGGAGCGCGGCGTGAAGCTCATCGGGGCGACCGCGCACTACGCGACCGAGGAGCTCGACGAGGGGCCGATCATCGAGCAGGACGTCATCCGCGTCTCGCACCGCGACGGCCTGGAGGAGCTCGAGCGCCGCGGCGCCGACGTCGAGCGCGCCGTCCTCGCGCGCGCGGTCCAGTGGCATTGCGAGGATCGCGTCGTGCGCCACGCAGAGCGCACCGTCGTCTTCTGAAGCGCAGCCGTTCAGCCGGTGTCGCGCCTCGATCGCGGCAGCGCGACGAGCCGGTGATCGGGCGTGAACAGGCGCCGCACGGCGCCGAGCGCCGTGACCGCCGTCGTCGTCGCGACGCCGCCGAGGATGAGGTACATGAGCGCGAGCTGGACGAGCACGGCATCGAGCGGATCGACGCCGGCGAGGATCAGGCCGGTCATCGCCCCCGGCAGGAAGACGATGCCGAGCGCCTTCGTGTTCTCGATCTGCGGCGAGAGCGCCGTGCGCAGCACGCTGCGCAGGATCGGCCGCGAAGCCGCGGTCCACGGCTGGCCGAGCGCGAGCCGCGCCTCGACCTCCGCGCGGCGTTCGGACAGCGCCTCCACGAGCCGCTCGGCGACGACGATCCCGGACTTCATCGCGTTGCCGACGAGCATCCCCGCGATCGGCACGAGCGTGCGGCCCTCGACCGGGAAGATCCCGAGCCCGAACGCGACCGCGAAGCCGGTGGCCGCGGTCGCGCCGTTGGCCGCCAGCGCGATCCAGAACAGGCCGGGCACCGCCGGGGCGCGGCGCTTCACGGTGGCCGCGGCGAAGACGACGATCCCGGCGACCCACAGCCACGACCACAGCAGCGACGTGTCGGGATCGATGACGATCGCGAGCGCCGCGCCGACGATGAGCAGCTGCACGAGGCCGCGGACGACCGACACGACGAGCTCGCGCTCGAGGCGCAGCCGCAGGCGCACGCTGATCGCGAGCGCCACCGCGACGAGCACGAGCGATGCGGCGAGCCCGAGCGAGGTGACGTCACCGCTCTCCGTCGCCGAGCACCTCCTCCGCGGAGCCGCTGCGATCGACACGGCCGTCCGCGAGCAGCAGGACGTGGTCGGCAAGCCGCCGCATCTGCTCCTCGGAGTGGGTCACCCAGACGACCGGCGTGCCGTCCTCGACGAGCTGCCGCGCGAGCCGCTCGAGCACCGCGGCCGCCTGGGCGTCGAGCGACGAGGTCGGCTCGTCCATGAGCATCACGCGCGGGTCGGTCGCCAGCGCTCGCGCGAGGCAGGCGCGCTGCGCCTCGCCGCCCGAGAGCTCGTCGGCGTCGCGGGCGAGGAAGCCCGGGTCCAGGCCGGCACGCTCGAGCAGCTCCGCGCGACGTGCCTCGTCACAGTCGGGCTCGGCCTCGAGCAGGTTGTCGCGCACGGTGCCGGCGAACATCACGGGGCGCTGGAAGACCATCGCGACCTCGCGGCGCAGCTCGAGCGGGTCGCGCTGCGCGACGTCGGCGCCGCGGTGGCACACGGTCCCCGCGCTGGGCACCTCGAGCCGGTTGCACAGTCGCAGCAGGGTCGACTTGCCCGAGCCGGACGGGCCCCCGACGACCGTCAGCCCGGCGTCGGGCACGACCGCGTCGAGACCGTCCAACCGCCGTGCCTCGGGCTCCCCGACGCTGACCGACTCGAACTGAAAGAGCGGCGGGTCGGCGGGCACCGCCGCAGTATCCCCGCACCTGTGTAGTTGCACGAGCAACGACTACACTTCATGGTGTTGAGCCCCCAGACCCGCCGCATCGCCCGTCTCTTCCGCCCCTACCGGGCGCGGCTCGCGGCGGTGCTGGCGCTCATCGCGCTGGCGGCCGGGCTCGGGATGGTCACGCCGTTTCTCCTGCGCGATGTCCTCGACACCGCGATCCCGAACGACGACACGACGCTGCTCGCGTGGCTCGTGGGCGCCATGATCGCGATCTCGATCGCCACCGCCGCGCTCGACGTCGGGCAGACGTGGCTGTCGAACCTCGTCGGCCAGAGCGTCATGCACGACCTGCGCGCCGCGGTCTACCGCCACCTCCAGCGCCTCTCGCTGGCGTTCTTCACGCGCACGCGGACCGGCGAGGTGCAGTCGCGGATCGCCAACGACATCGGCGGCGTGCAGAACGTCGTCACGCGAACGTCGACGTCGATCGTCTCCAACGTGACGACGGTGCTCGCGACGGTCGTGGCGATGGTGCTGCTCGACTGGCGCCTCGCCCTCTTCAGCCTCGCGCTGCTGCCGGTCTTCGTGTGGATCTCGCGCCGCGTCGGCAACGAGCGCAAGAGGATCACGAGCCGGCGCCAGAGCCGCGTCGCGGACATGAGCGCGCTCGTCGAGGAGTCGCTGTCGGTCTCCGGCGTGCTGCTCGGCAAGACGATGGGCCGCTCCGACGAGGTCGCCGAGCGCTTCACCGCCGAATCCGCCGACCTCGCCAACCTCGAGGTGCAGGCGCGCATGGCCGGGCGCTGGCGGATGGCGCTCGTGAACATGAGCTTCACGATCATGCCCGCGCTCGTGTACCTGTTCGCCGGGCTGACGATGGCCAGCGGCTCGCCGGCCATCACAATCGGCACGCTCGTCGCGTTCACGACGCTGCAGACGCGGCTCTTCTTCCCGATCGGGTCGCTGCTGAACGTCGGCATCGAGCTGCAGACCTCGCGCGCGCTCTTCGATCGCATCTTCGAGTACCTCGACCTGCCGGTCGAGATCACCGAGCGCGCCGGCGCGATCGACCTCGATCCGGACGACGTGCGCGGCGAGGTGCGCTTCGAGAACGTCTCGTTTCGCTACGAGGAGGACGGGGCGCAGACCCTCGACGGCATCGACCTCGCGGTCACCCCCGGCACGACGACCGCGATCGTCGGCGAGACCGGCTCGGGCAAGACGACGCTCGGCTACCTCGTCGCCCGGCTCTACGAGGTCGACGGCGGCCGCATCACGATCGACGGCGTCGACGTGCGCGACCTGACGTTCGAGTCGCTCGCGCGGACGGTGGGCCTCGTCTCGCAGGAGACGTACCTCTTCCACGCGTCGATCGCCGACAACCTGCGCTTCGCCCGGCCCGACGCGACCGACGCGCAGCTCGTCGCCGCTGCCCGCGCGGCGCGCATCCACGACCTCGTCGAGTCGCTGCCCGACGGCTACGACACCGCCGTCGGCGAGCGCGGCTACCGCTTCTCGGGCGGGGAGAAGCAGCGCATCGCGATCGCGCGAACGCTCCTGCGCAACCCGCCCGTGCTCGTGCTCGACGAGGCGACGAGCGCGCTTGACTCGCAGACCGAACGCGCGCTGCAGGAGGCGCTGGATCGCCTCGCCGAGGGACGGACGACGATCGCGATCGCCCATCGCCTGTCGACGGTCCGCGACGCGGACGAGATCGTCGTGCTCGACCGCGGCGCGGTCGCCGAGCGCGGCACGCACGACGAGCTGCTCGAGGCCGGCGGGCGCTACGCGCGGCTCGTGGCGGGCTTCGACGCGGCGCCGCCGCCGCTCGATCCGGAGTTCGTCTAGCGAGGCGCGCCCGTCGTGGTCGGTGTCGAAGTCCTTCCGGCGGTGGACTCACTCACGCCCCCCGGGCAGTAGACCGCCGTGCCGCGAAGGCAAGCAGCAGGCCGGCGGCGAGCGCGACGAGCATCTCGATCCACGACACGGCGTCGAGGTAGCGGTCGGCGTAGGGATCGCTGAACATCGACCACTCCGGCGCGAGGTGGACCGCGACGAAGCCGAGCGCCGTCAGGAGGCCGATCGCGCCCGCGATCTGCGGCGCGTGGCGGTAGCCGGCCAGGACGAGCGCGAGCGAGAGGAAGACCGCGAGCGTCCCGAGTAGCCCCGGAAGGCTCGCGACGAGCGACAGCTGCTCGTCGGCCGGCTGGCGCAGCGCGTGATCGGCGACGTGACCGGCGAGCAGGACCGCGAGGACGAGGTTGGCGAGCAGAAGGCGGCGCACGAGGATCACTACGCGCCAGGGAGTCTTGCGGACGCACCGGTCCAGCGCCCGCTCTACGAGCGCACGGTCTCGCGCAGCGCCTCGAGCCCCGTGTATCTCGGCTTCCAGCCGAGCTCCCGCTTCGCCTTCGTGGTGTCCATGATCGCCGGGTGGCTGATCGCCTCCGCCCACTCCACGGAGGCGGGCGCGAAGGGCAACCGGGCGGCGAGCCGGGCGGCCGCCCGTACCGGCGCGTGCGCTGCCGGCAGGCCGGCGAAGCCCAGCTCGCGCGCCACGTCCGCGAACGTGAGCACGCCGTCGCCCGCGATGTTGTACGCGCCCGCAGGCCCCGCGCCGACGATGCACAGCCGCAGCGCCTCGCCGACATCGTGCTCGTGGACGAGCTGCAGCGGGAGGTCCGGCACGATCACCGGCAGCCGGACGGGCAGGCGCCGGGCGATGGACGGAAGCGCCCGGGCCAGCGGCTCGAGGGCTCCCGGGAACACCGACTTGGCGCCCATGCCATGAGGTCCGAGCACGACCGACGGCCGCAGGACGTACAGCTCGATATCGCCGTCAAGCGCTGGGTGCTCGCGCAGCAGCTGCTCGGTCTCCGCCTTCTCCTGGCCGTAGAACAGATGCGTCGCCGGCCGGGCCGGCCAGTCCTCTCGCATCCCGACAGGGTTGTCGCGATGAAAGCCGTAGGCGGCGACCGACGATGCGTACACGAAGCGCGTCGCGCTGGATGCCGCCGCCGCCTCGAACGCGCTGCGCGTGCCCTCCACGTTGATCGCGCGCGTCTCCTGCCGGCCGGCGGAGCCGGTGATCATGAACGCGAGATGGACGACGACGTCGGCCCCCTCGAACGCGCGCTCGAGCGCCTCGCGGTCGCGGACGTCGCCGCGCCGGTAGACCATCTTCGTCCAGCCGTGCCGGGCCGGCTCGAAGGGCCGGCGCGCGATGCCGATGATCCGCTGCACGCGGTCGTCGGCCTGCAGGAGCGCCATCAGGCCGAAGCCGAACGTGCCGGTGGGGCCGGTCACGGCGACGGTCAGGCCTGAGTCGGCCGTTGACATCAGCTTCGCGGCGCCCGCGGCCCGGCGGCCACGATGTCGCGCCCGGTCGGCTGCAGCTGCTCGTCAAGCTCGAGCTGCCAGAAGTAGCGCGTGAACGTGTGGCCGTGGGCGAAGTCGCCGACGTGCGGCTCGATCCGCTCGCCCGCGGCCATGCGCACGATGAGCTCCGGATAGGTGCGGCCCGAGCGGGCGGCGTACATCGGCGCCGGGAAGGCGCCGCCGAAGCGGGTGTTGACGTCGGTGATGCCAAGCCCGATCTCCGGATCGCGGAAGGCCTGGACCGTGCACGGGCCGCGCACGCCGATCGCCTCGCCGACCGTTCGGCCGAGCTCGATGAGCTCCTCGTCATGGATGACCGTGCCCTTGATCGACTCGCCGCCGCGCGACTCGATCATCGTGCGCGGGATCGCGTTCAGGCAGCGCCCGTCGAGGTCGCACAGCAGGTCGATCGAGAACTCGTGACCGCCCATCAGCCGCTGCACCATCACCGGCTCCTTGACGTAGCGGATGAAGAACTCCATCTCCTCCCGGTCGGCGGCCGGGTGGATCGAGCGCGCGCCCGAGCCGCGGCGCGGCTTGACCATGACCGGGAAGGACTCGGGCTCCTCGCCCGGCAGCACCGTCGGCGGCGAGGGCAGGCCGTGGGAGAGCAGCAGGTGATGGGCCTCGTACTTGTCGAACGTCGCCCGCGCGACGGCGGGCGATGGAACGAAGGCCGGCAGCCGCTCGCCGGCCGCCGCGAGCACCTCGATGTCGAGGTCGGTGAGCGGGACGACGGCGCCCACGTCGTGCTCGGCGGCGACCTGCTCGAGGAACGGGATGTAGGCCGGATCGTCGATCCGCGGCGGCGCGACGTGCAGGTCGGCGGCGTACTGCGCCGGCGCGAGCGGGTTGGGATCGGCGGCGATCGTGAACGCGTGCTCGGCGAACGCGCTGACGATGTCGTAGCGCTTGCCGACGCCCGTCAGCAGGACGGCCGCGCGCTCAGCCATCGCCGTGCGCCACCGGGGTGTCGGTTCCGTGGAACTGCACGAGCGTGTCGGCGCGCAGGCCGAGGCGCAGCGTCTCGAGCGACAGCACCTCGCCGGGCGGCACGTTGCCGAGGTTGACGTCGGCGCCGTAGCGCTCGATCAGCCAGACCTGCTGGTGCTTGCGCGGCGCCTCGAAGACGAGCTTGCCGCGATCGACCTCGTGGACGATCTCGTCGATCAGCCCGGTGCGCGCCTCGCCGTCGGGCCGGTAGAGCCCGGCGGTGCCGGTCGCGCGCCCCTCGCAGACGACGAGCTGCGCGCCCGCCTCGAGCGCCTCGCGGATCAGCTGCACCCAGCGGTAGGGCGCCATCAGCGCGGTCGGATCCTTCTCGCCCACCTCGGCGAAGACCGTATAGCGCCCGGCCAGCCGCTCGATCAGCGCGGCCTTCTCGGAGGGCGGGATCGCGACGACGCCGCTTGAGACCTCGAGCGCGTCGATGCCCAGCTCGTCGAGCCACGCGCACAGCTCGTCGACGCGGTTGTGCAGCCAGGCGAGCTCCGTCAGCGTGCCGCCGAGCATGACCGGCACGTCGTGCGAGCGGTACGCGGCGAGCTTCGCCTCGAGGTCGGCGGTCACGTAGGCCGAGCCCCAGCCGAGGCGGACCATGTCGATGTGCGCCGCCGCCTGACGCAGGAGCCCGTCCACCTCGGCGGTGCTCAGGCCCGTGTCGATGACGTGCGTGAGCCCGGCCTGGCGGGGCTTGGGCGGGCGCTCCGGCAGCGGCAGGAAGTCCGGCACGGGCCGGAGGCTATCGGCGC
>JBOGYT010000181.1:0-9704 GCA_050696955.1 Solirubrobacteraceae bacterium
CGCGGTTGTCGCGCTGCGCGGCGGCGCTCGTCCTCACGCGCCGCCCGCGCGCCTCCCGGGCGCCGCGCACCTGGCTCGGCAGCGAACCGACGGCGCCCGGCCGCTGTACTCGGCGATCCATCCGGTCACCGGCGATCAGCTGCTCAGCAACGACCCGAGCGAGAGCTCCGACCTCGGCTACGGGGCGCCGGTCCTGCTCGGCTACGTCGAGGCCGCCGCGCCCGCGAGCGGCTCGCTCGCGCTCGCGCGGCCGCCGGTGCCGTGGGCGTCGCGCTTCGACGCGGCCAGATCCCGTTAGAACGGGCGTCTCTAGTCTCGCCGGATGATCGACGAGCGCACGAAGCGCCTGACGCTCATCGCGTGCATCCTCGGGTCGGCGATCGTGTTCGTCGACCAGACGGTCGTCAACGTCGCGCTGCCGGCGCTGCGCGAGGACCTCGACGCGTCGCTCGCCGACCAGCAGTGGGTCGTCGAGGCGTACCTGCTCATGCTCGCCTCGCTCGTGCTCGTCGGCGGCTCGCTGGGCGATCTCTACGGCCGCCGTCTGATCTTCGCGATCGGCGTCGCCGGCTTCGGCGCCGCCTCGCTGGCGTGCGCGATCGCGCCGTCGGTCGGCGTGCTGATCGTGGCGCGGGCGCTGCAGGGCGCGTTCGGCGCGCTGCTCGTGCCGAGCTCGCTGGCGATCATCACCACCGTCTTCGGCCCCGGCGAGCGGACCGCCGCGATCGGCTCGTGGACGGCCGGCACGAGCGCGGCGATCGCCGTCGGCCCGCCGCTCGGCGGCCTGCTCGTCGACGTCCTGTCGTGGCGCGTGATCTTCGCGATGAACGTCCCGCTCGTGCTCGCGTGCCTGTGGCTCATCGTGCGCGCGGTGCCGGAGTGCCCAGGCGGCGGCGAGCACCGCATCGACGTGCTCGGCGCGCTGCTGTGCGTGCTCGGGCTGGCGGGACCGGTGTACGCGCTCATCCAGCAGCCGGCGCTCGGCTGGTCCGATCCGCAGGTCTGGGGCCCGGGGGTCGGCGGCCTGGGGGCGCTCGCCGCGTTCGTCGTCTACGAGCGCGTCGCGCCCGACCCGATGCTGGCGCTGTCGATCTTCCGCTCGCGCAACTTCGCGGTCGGCAGCATCGTCACGCTCGCGGCCTACGCCGGCCTCGGCGTGGCGACGTTCTTCGTGGCGATCTTCCTCCAGCAGGTCGCCGGCTACAGCGCGCTGGACGCCGGTCTCGCGCTGCTTGCGATCACGCTGCTGCTCGTCACGCTGTCGCGCTGGTTCGGCGCGCTCTCCTCGCGCGTCGGGCCGCGCCTGCTGATGACCGCCGGCCCGCTCGTCGGGGGCGCGGGGCTGCTGCTCTTCGCGCGCCTGGACGAGCGCGCCGACTACGTCACGCAGGTGCTGCCCGCGACCGCCGTCTTCGGCCTCGGCCTCGCGATGACCGTCGCGCCGCTGACCGCGACCGTGCTCGAAGCCGCCGACCGCCGTCACGCCGGCGTCGCATCGGGCGTCAACAACGCGATCGCCCGCGTCGCCGGGCTGCTGGCGATCGCCGCGGTCGGCGCCGTGCTGTCGTCGCAGTTCAGCGCCCAGATCGACACCCGGCTCGGCGGCCGCGAGCTGCCGCCGCCCGACCGCGAGTACGTCCAGCAGGCCAAGCGGCGCCCGCTCACCCTGCCCGACCGCGACGTGTCGGCGCGGACCCGCGCCGAGGCCGAGGAGGCGAACGTCAAGGCGTTCCGAGGGGCGATGATCGTCTCGGGCCTGCTCATGATGGCCGGCGGCGCGATCGCCTTCGTCGGGATCCAGAACCCGCGCCGCGAAACCGAGCCCGCCTCCGAGGAGGCGCAGCCCGCGGCGGTCTGATCCCCCTAACCTTCCCCGTCGCAATGCCCGAACGCTTCACCCTGACCCCCGAGCGCTACGCGCAGGTCGCGCGCTTCGCGCTGTGGACGCTGGCGCTCATCGTGCTCACCGGCGCGGCCGTCCGCGTCACCGGTTCGGGGCTGGGCTGCCCGACCTGGCCGAAGTGCACCCAGACGTCGCTCTACACCGAGCTCAACACGCACGGGGTCATCGAGTTCGGCAACCGCGTGCTGACGTCGGTCGTCGGCTTCGCGGCGTTCGCCGCGTTCGTGGGCGCGTTCGGGCGCCGGCCGTACCGCAAGGACCTCATGCTGCTCGGCGCGATGCTGCCGCTCGGGGTGCTCGCGCAGATCGTGCTCGGCGGCTTCACCGTGCGCTACGACCTCGCGCCGGGCTTCGTCATGAGCCACTACCTGCTGTCGATGGTCATCCTCATCGCCGCCGTGGCGCTCGACTGGCGAGCGCACCGCGAGCCCGGCGATGAGCCGGTGACGACGGACCGGCGCCTCGGCTGGGGCGTTCGCGCGCTTGTCGGGCTCGGCGCGGTCACGATCTTCGCGGGCACGGCAGCGACCGCCGCCGGACCGCATGCGGGCGGGGCGGGCACGGGCGACGTCATCAAGCGGCTGGACTGGAAGGGCTCGGAGACGCTGAACTTCGTCGTCTCCCAGCACTCCAAGCTCGCCGCGGCGCTCGGCGTGCTGGCCGTCGCGCTGTGGGTCCTCGCCCGGCGGCGTGGGGCGAGCGCGCGGCAGCGCCGCGCGCTGACCGTCGTCTGCGTGCTGCTCGCGATCCAGGGCGCCGTCGGCGCCGCTCAGTACGAGCTCGAGCTTCCCGCCGAGATCGTCTGGGTCCACGTCGCCCTCGCGGCCGGCACGTGGGTGGCGCTCCTCTTCACGGTGGCGAACTTCGGCCGGCTCGAGCCACGGCCGGCGCAGGCGCCCGGCGGCAGCGAAGCCGCGCCGGCGTAGGTTGAGCTGCGGAACTGCATCGACGAAGGAAGAGGGAGCGAGCGTGCGACCGCCCCGCGACACCGCTCCCGCATCCTGTACCGATGCTGTTCGTCAACCCGCAGGCGTCGACCTGGGCTGCGCCCGGGCCCTCCACCTCACGACCCACTAGGTCAGGTTCTGCGCGACCGCGACGACCACGACGAGCGCCGGGGCGAGCGCGCAGATCGCGATGATCGCCATGCCCAAGAGGCCACGATTGCGGCGTCTGGTCCAGCGTCGATCGCGTCTGTCGAGGGTACTCGCGTAGATCTGACGTGGCTGCATGGACCGATCTTCCTGCACGTATCGGATGTCACACCTGTCGTGCTGACCGAGTCAAGCCGCGGCCCGCGATGAGTCCGCATCCTGCGGACAAAGAACCGGCATGACATCACTGCGCAGAACGCTGACCGTCGCGCTCGTCGTGCTGGCCACGCTCGCCGGCGGACTGACCGCGCTCGCGACCTTCCGGCAGGACCGCGAGCTCGACGTCGGCACGTTCCGGGTGGGGATCGACCTCGGGCGTTCCGGTGCGCTCGATCTGTACGTGCCGCTCGTCGACTGGGGCGTGCGCTTTCCGGTCGTTCGGGCTCCCGCCCGCATCAGCCTCGATGTGCGCTCGATCGACCGCGACGTCGTGACCCGCGTCTCCGACGGCGGCAAGCTCGACGTCGAGGAGGTGCGCGTCCAGGCGCGCGACGCGCTCGCGTCGTACCTGCGCCTCGCGCTGCTCGTCAGCGCCCTGTCGGCCCTGTCGTTCGGCGCGCTCGTGGCGCTCGCGGTTCGCGGGGGCGTCGGGCCGCGGCTGCGCACGACGCTCGGCGCGGTCCTCCTGACGACGCTCGCGGGAATCGCGCTGCTCGTCGTCACGCTGCCGCCGCGCTCGAACGTGGACCGGCCCGAGTACTACGCCAACGGCCCCGAGGTGCCGACGGCGCTGCGCGCGCTCGAGTCGCTCTCGTCGTCGGCGCAGACGCTCGACGAGGAGATCGACGCGCAGCTCGTCGGGATCGCGCGGCTCGTCGAGGCGCCCGCCGGCCGCGAGCCGCTCGAGTTCCTGCCGCGGCTGATCGTGGCGTCGGACCTGCACAACAACGTGCTCGCGCTGCCGGCGCTGGAGCGCGCCGCCGCCGGCGGGCCCGTGCTGTTCGCCGGCGATCTCACCGATCGCGGCTCGCCGCTCGAGCGCAGGCTCGTCCTGCGCGTGGTCCGCACGGGAACGCGCTTCGTCTTCGTCTCTGGCAACCACGACTCCGACGCGCTCCAGCGCCGGCTGGCCCGCGCCGGGGCGATCGTGCTGACCCGCTCGGGCCGGCTGCTCCCCGACGGTTCGCGCGGGCCGCTCGTCGTCCGCGTCGGCGGCCTGCGCATCGCGGGCTATGACGATCCGCTCCTGCGCCGCGCGCGCCAGGACTACCGCGACCGCGGCGCCACGTACACGCCCGCGCAGCAGGCGGCCTTCGACGCCTGGCTGCAGACCATCCAGGGCAGCGCCGACGTCGTGATGGTGCACGCGCCCCAGCTCGCGGAGCGGGCGATCGAGCGCCTGCGCGCCGAGCCGCCGCGCCGGCCGCTGCTGCTGATCACCGGCCACACGCACAAGGCCGAGCTCAAGCGCGCCCGCAACCTCACGCTGCTGAACCCCGGCTCGGTCGGCGCCGGCGGTACCGGCAACCTCGCCGAGGGCGCCGGCGAGGTCGGCCTGGCGCGGCTCATCTATCGTGTGACGCCGCGCCTCGAGCCGCTGGCGGCCGATCTCGTCGAGATCGATCCCGGCAACGGATCGGCCAGCGCGGAGCGCTTCCGTCTCGACGCACCTCTCACGGAAGGCTCATGACCGCGACCGCAACCTCCGCGCCACCGCGCGGGTTGTGGACAGAACGATCGATCCGGAAGGGGTCCTTTCTTCGTGTCTTTCATGCCGTCCCTGCGCGTGCTCGCCCTCGCGCTCGCCGCCACCGCCCTGCTGCCGGCCGGCGCTTCGGCGCGCAGTTCCGTGCGCGTGGGCATCGGCGACCAGAGCCCCGCGATGTTCTCGTCGCCCCACTTCAAGGCGCTCGGCGTCAAGCGCACGCGCTACTTCGTGCCCGCGGACGTCATGCGCAACCGCGCCGCGCGCGAGCGCGCGGTCGCGTTCGTGACCGCGGCGCGCGGCGCCGGCGTCTCTACCCTGCTGCACGTGTCGACGAGCGACCTGCGGCCCAACCGCGGTCCGGTCGTGTCCAAGACCCGCTACCGCAAGGACGTCGCCGCGCTCGTGAAGTACTTCCGCCCGCTCGGCGTGCGCGACTTCGGCGTGTGGAACGAGGCCAACCACAAGACGCAGGAGACGTGGAACCGCGTCGGCCTGGCGGCCTCGTACTTCAAGAGCATGTACCGTGCCGTGCGCACGCGCTGCCGGACGTGTTCGGTCGTCGCACTCGACGTGCTCGATTCGCCCGGCGTGGAGCGTTACATCCGCTCCTTCCACCGCCGCCTCAGCCGCTCGTGGCGCAAGCGCGTGAAGGTCGTCGGCATCCACAACTACGCCGACGTCAACCGCAAGCGCACGAGCGGCACGCGCGCGATCATCCGCACGGCGCGGCGCTACAACCGCGGAACGAAGTTCTGGTTCACCGAGACCGGCGCGCTGGCGGCCTTCCGCGGGGCCTTCAAGTACAGCGAGGTGCGCCAGGCCAAGCGCATGCGCAACATGTTCTCGCTGGCGAGCCGCTTCCGGCGCCAGGGCGTGCAGCGCGTGTACTCCTACAACTGGTTCGGGATCGAGAACGGCGGGTGCGGCTCGGGCTGTCGCTTCGACGCAGGGCTCGTCGACCCCAACGGCTCGCCACGGCGGGTGTACGGCGTGTTCAAGGCGAAGCTCCGCAGCTACTCGCGCTGAGCGGGCTACAGCCCCGGCGGGTGGCGCGCGACGTAGCCGCCTGTCGGGCGCATGCTCGCCTGCCAGCGCGAGCCGGTCGTGCGCGTGCCAGACGTGTCGAAGCGGATGCCCGCGACGACGAGGAAGACGTGCCCGGGGTTGGAGTAGATCGTGATCCATTTCCCCTTGCCGGGCTTGCCCCAGCGCATGAGCGGACCGGACGCCAGCGGGCCGTTGAGCAGCCCGGCGGACGCGAGCGCGTAGGAGACGGAGCCCGAGCAGTCATAGCCCTTGTCGAGCCACTTACCGTGGCCGCCGCCCCACAGGTACGGCGTGCGGGCGATCTGGTTGCCGGCCTCGATGATCCGCTCGACCTCGTAGGGCGCCTCGATCGGGGGCAGTGCCACGCCCGCCTTGTTGATGACCTCGGCCTGGCTGATCGCGGCGTCGCCGCTCGGTCCCTCGTTGCCGCCCTTGAACGTCCCGCTCCTGCGGGTCGCCGACGCGGGGCCGGTGGGGACGGCGTCGCCGCTTGTGACCTCGTCGGTCGGCAGCGCCGCGACGGCGCCGCTCTCACCCGCCACCGGTTCGACCGCCTTGGGGCGGTGACGGCGCAGCAGCGCCTCCGCGCGGTCGGCGGCCGCGCGCGGCGTCGTCGCTGTGGAGCTCGTCTCCTGCGCCGAGCCGGGCTTCGAGCCGCTCGGCCATGCGGCGGCCACCACGACCGCGATCGCGGCGACGGCTCCGAGCAGGGCGAACAGGCGCGGGCGACGGCTCACGCTGTCGCAGTATGCCGACGCCGGCGCGAAGGTGAGCCGGAACTGGCCGAAGCTACGAGGGCGTCGCGCTGCGGCTCGAAACGGCGCAGGCGCAGCGAGTTTGCGACGACGAAGACGCTCGAGCACACCATCGCGGCGCCGGCGATCATCGGGTTCAGCAGTCCGGCGGCGGCGAGCGGCAGCGCGGCGATGTTGTACGCGAACGCCCAGAAGAGGTTGCCCTTGATCGTGCGCAGGGTGCGCCGCGACAGCGCCAGCGCGTCCGCGGCCGCGCGCAGGTCGCCGGTCACGAGCGTAATGTCCGAGGCCTCGATCGCGACGTCGGCGCCGCTGCCGATCGCCATCCCGAGGTCGGCCTGGGCGAGCGCGGGCGCGTCGTTGACGCCGTCGCCGACCATCGCCACGACGTGCCCGCCGCGCTGCAGCCCGGCGACGACCCCGGCCTTGTCGGCGGGCAGCACCCCGGCGATGACGTCGTCGACGCCGATCTTCTCCGCGACCGCCCGCGCCGTCGGCTCGTTGTCGCCGCTGAGCAGGACCGTCCGGAGCCCGAGCTCGCGCAGATGGCGCACCGCTTCCTCGGAGCCGGGCTTGATCGTGTCGGCGACGACGAACAGCGCCTGCGCGGCTCCGTCCCAGCTCGCGGCGATCGCCGTGCGCCCGGCGGCCTCGGCATCGACCCGCGCGTGCTCGAGCTCGGCCGGCAGCGCCAGCAGCGGGTCGGCGCTCTCGAGCAGCGCCGGCCGCCCGGCGATGATGGCGCGCCCCGCGACGGTGCCCTGCACGCCGAGCCCGGGCCGGTTCATGAAGTTCTCGACCTCGGTGGGCTCGGACTGCAGCGCGCGGGCGGCTGCGGCGATCGCGCGCCCGATCGGGTGCTCGGAGCCGTTCTGCAGCGCGCCGACGAGCCACAGCGCCTGCGCCTCGTCAACGCCTTCGGCGACGTTGACGCTCTCCAGGCGCATCCGGCCCTCGGTCGCGGTTCCGGTCTTGTCGATTGCGATCGTGTCGATCCGGCGGGTGGACTCGAGCACCTGCGGGCCGCGGATCAGCAGGCCGAGCTGCGCGCCGCGACCCGTGCCGACGAGCAGCGCCGTCGGCGTCGCGAGCCCGAGCGCGCACGGGCACGCGATGATGAGCACCGCGACCGCCGCCGCGAACGCCGTGCTGGTGTCGCCGGCGGCGATCCAGAAGGCGAGCGTCGCCGCCGCGATGACGAGGACGACCGGCACGAACACGGCGGCGATGCGGTCGGCCAGCCGCTGGACCGGCGCCTTGCCCGACTGCGCCTCGGTGACGAGACGGCCGATCTGCGCGAGCGCGGTGTCGGCACCGACCCGCGTCGCGCGGACGATCAGCAGCCCGCCGCCGGTGTTGACCGTGGCGCCCGCGACCTCCTCGCCGGGATGGACGTCGACGGGGACGCTCTCGCCGGTCAGCAGCGAGCGGTCGATCGCCGACGTCCCCTTGTAGACGATGCCGTCGGCCGGGACCTTCTCCCCGGGCCGCACGACGAAGCGGTGGTTGACCCTCAGCTCGTCGACTTCGATGCGGTGCTCGACGCCGTCGGCGTCAAGGATCGAAGCCTCCTTGGCCCCGAGCGCGAGCAGCGAGCGCAGCGCGGCGCCGGCGCGGCGTTTGGCGCTCGCCTCGAACCAGCGTCCCGCCAGGAGGAACGTCGTGACGACGCCGACGACCTCGAAGTAGACGTCGTGGCTGTCCAAGAACAGCAGCGATACCGCCGACCAGCCCCACGCCGCGATCGTGCCCAGCGAGATCAGCGTGTCCATCGTCGCGGTGCGGTGGCGCAGGTTCAGCCACGCTGCGCGGTGAAACGGCCAGCCCGCCCACACGAGCACCGGCGTGGCGAACAGCAGCGAGACCCACTGCCACCCGTCGAAGCGCAGCGCCGCGATCATCCCCAGCGCGACAGGCGGGACCGACGCGAGCGCCGCGAAGGCCAGCCGCCGGCGCAGGCCGTCGGCGGCGTCGGGCTCCGGCCGCGCCGCCGCCGCGGGAACGACCGCGTGGTAACCGGCGCGCTCGACGACCGCGACGAGGTCCGCGGGGGTCAGCGCATCCGGCGCATAGTCGACCGACGCCCGCTCCGTCGCGTAGTTCACCGACGCCCGCACGCCGTCGAGCCTGTTCAGGCGCTTCTCGATGCGGGCCGCGCACGACGCGCAGGTCATGCCGGCGATCGGCAACTCGAGTCGCTCGGTGCCCTCCGCCACGCGGGCGGTCGGGCTCATGCCACGAGCGTGTAGCCCGCCTCGTCCACCGCCTCACGGATCGCGCCGTCGTCGAAGTCCTCCCCCGCGACGGTCAGCACGCCGCTGTCGAGGTCGACGTCGACGGCTCGGACGCCGCTGACGCCGAGGACCTCTTCCATGACCGATGTGCGGCAGTGACCGCAGGTCATGCCTTCGACGGTGTAGGTGCGCTTGGGTAGGGACACGGGCCAACCGTAACATACCCCGGTGGGGTACTTGGCTCTCTAGCGGGCGACTGAGTTGATGGTGCCGCGACGTGGTGGTGCGGTGGGGGCTGGCGGACGCGTTCGCAGTTGAGCCGGATATAGCGGTCGAACTGCGAACTCGCACGGGCGAGCGGGCCACCCGCTTCCTTCATTGCTGCTGCGTCGACCGCGCGTCCCCGTCCTCCAACGGCGCCACGCGCAACGCCAGGGCCAGCTGGAAGCGCGCGTCGGCGTCGTCGAGCGCGCCGCCGAGCACCTCGCGTAGCTGCCCGAGGCGGTAGCGGACGGTCTGGGGGTGGACGTCGAGCGCGCGCGCGGTCTCGTCGATGCGGCCCTGGCGGTCGAGCCAGGCGCTGAGGGTGCTCGTCAGCCGCACGCGGGCCGCGGGCCGCAGCGAGTCCAGTGCCGCCAGCCGGTCGGCGGCGAACTCGGCCGCGAGGCGCGGGTCGGCGTGCAGCAGCAGCTCAGCCGTGTGCTCGGCGGCGACGAGCAGACCGTCCCCGGCCAGCGTCCCCGCTGCGCGCAACTCGAGCGCCCGGCGCGCGCGCTCGGCGCTCTGCGCCGAAAACTCGATCGGGACCGTCGGGCCGAGCGCCGCGGGCCGGGAGCCGACCGCCTGCTCGATCTGCGCACGGCGCCCCGGGGCGTCGGAATCGGGGATGAACGCCAGCACGCGTCCCGCGGGCGCGAACGGCTCGTTCGCGGCGCCGTTCGTGGCCTCGGCGCCCTCGAGCAC
>JBOGYT010000182.1:0-5446 GCA_050696955.1 Solirubrobacteraceae bacterium
GCACCGCCCGCCGCCACGTCGGCGGTCACGACCGCCCCCGGCCCGACGAGCGCCCCCTCGCCCACCGACACGCCGGGCAGGATCGCGGCCCCCAGCCCGATCCGGGCCCGGTCGCCGATCGTCACCGGCGCCGCCTTCAGCGACTGCAGGCGGATCGGCCGCTCGACGTCGTCGAAGACGTGGTTGAAGTCGACGATGACCGCGCCGTCGCCAAGCTCGGCCTGCGCACCGATCGTCACCCCGGCGTGCGCGACGATCGTCACGCGCTCGCCGAGCACGACCCCGGCGCCGAGCTCCACCCGCCCGCTGCGCACGACCACCCGCGTGCGCTCGCCCAGCGCGCAGCCGTCGCCGAGCACGACCTCCGCCTCCGGCGCGACCTCGAAGCGCACGTCGCGCCCGAGCGTCACCCCGGTCCCCGCCCGCACGCGGGGCTCGAGCGACAGGCGCAGCGCGGACGGCAGCACCGGCCTCATCGCGGCGGCACGATCCGCTCGATGCCGCGCCGGGCGAGGTCGCGCGCGAGCGCGCGCGCGTGACTCGGCGCGTAGCGCAGGCGGGAATCGTGGTACTGCGGCACGAGCGACGACGGCAGCACGGGCGCGCCCAGCGCCCGCGCCGCGCGATCGGCGATCTCGATCTGGCCGAGCGCGGTGGGGTGCACGGCATCGGGCAGCACGGTCGTCCACGTGCCGAAGTCCTCGAGATCGGCGACCACCGCGCCGTGGCGCTCGGCGACCAGCCGCACGGCGTCGTTCGCCGTGGCCGGCTTGGGGGCCGACGTCGGCCGCCCGAGGTCGAGCGGCAGCGTCAGCACGAGCAGCCGCTCGGCGCGCGCCGCCAGCCCCGTCGCGACCGCGTCGAGGTCGCGCTCGTAGGCGGCGGGATCCCAGTCGACGCCGCGCACGTCGTTGACGCCGGCGTACAGCGTCGCGACGTCGTAGTCCGCGCGCACGCGCGGGAGCTGGTCGCGCAGCACGTCCGGCGTCCGCGCGCCGTTGCACGCATACGCCGTGTACGGCAGGTCGAGCGCCCGCGCCAGCCACTGCGCCCAGGACAGCGGCATCACGCCCAGCGCCATCGAGCCCTCGCCGACGGTGATGCTGTCGCCGAGCGCGACGAGCCCGAGACGGCGTGCGGGCGGCTCGCTCAGGCCGGCTTCCTCCCGACGACCATGAGGTTGTAGAAGACGGCCGGCGGCAGCCGCCCCTCGAGCAGCGCGACGTCGACGCGCTGGAGGGCGAGATAGCCGCGGAAGGCGTACTGGCGCCACAGCCACGGGATGTCCTCGGGCACGGCCGTCGCCTCGAGCGTGCGGTTCATCCAGCCAAACCAGTTCGCGAGGAGCTCCTCGCCGCGCACGCGCACCTCTTCGAACCCCGCGCGGCGCGGCCACAGCCCGAGCTCATCTGGGGTGAAGGCGTGCACGTCCACGAAGGACTCCAGCGACTCCCCGTCGAGATCTCCCGGCTGCTCGGGCCACGCCCCGTGGCTGTCGGGGTGCTCGTAGCCCTCCGCGGCGCGGGCTCGCATGAGCCGGCGCCACAGCGGGGCCGTGCGCAGGGCCGTGCGCTTGGGGAGCGCCGCGATCCGGTCGCCGGTGCGCGACGGCTCGCCGGCGAAGACGAACACGCCGCCCGGACGCAGGACGCGCTCGAACTCGGCGAACGCGACATCGAGGTGGGGCAGGTGGTGCAGGACCGCATGGCCGAACACGAGGTCGACCGACGCGTCGGCGAACGGCAGCGCCTCCGCGTCGCACGCGACGGTGTCGACCGCGACGCCGATCCGCTTCGCGTTGGCCCGCAGCGCGTCGAGCATCCCGGGCGAGATGTCGGTCGCGGTCGCCTCGCGGACGACGCCGTCCTGGAGCATGTTCAGCGTGAAGTAGCCCGTCCCGGCGCCGATCTCCAGCGAGCGCTCGAACGTCGGCAGCGGCTTGCCGAGCAGCTTGTGGAGCTTGCCGCGAACCTGCGCGCGACCGATCTCGCCGAAGTCCACGCCCCATTTCGTGTCGTAGTGCTCGGCGGCGGCGTCGTGGTAGCGCGTGTTGACGTCGCGGATCGCCTCGGCGGTGGCGGGTGCTGCCATGCCGCGGGCAGTCTACGGGGGCCACGTGCGCTACAACCCCTCGGGCATGTCCGAGTCCGGCAGCGGGACCCCGGCCATCCGCGCGTCTGACGACGAGCGCGAGATCGTCGTCGCGCGGCTGCAGACGGCGGCGGCCGAGGGGAGGCTCGGTCTCGACGAGCTCGCCGATCGCCTCGGCCAGGCCCTGTCGGCGGTCACGCGCGCGGAGCTCGAACCGCTGACGTCCGACCTTCCCGACGCGACGGCGACGGCGCCGGCGACCGCGAAGGCGCGGCGCTGGATCGTCGGCGTCATGGGCGGCGGCAACTACCGCGGGCGCTGGCGGATCGGCGCGCGGTGCACGGTCGTCAACGTCATGGGTGGCGCCGATGTCGACCTCACCGACGCGCTCGTCGAGGGTCCCGAGACGGAGATCCGGGTCTTCTCGCTGATGGGCGGCTCGGACATCATCGTGCCGCCGGGCGTCCATGTGGAGCTCAGCGGCTTCGCCTTCATGGGCGGCAACGACCTGCGGCTCGAGGACGCGCCGAAGCCCGCGCCCGGCGCGCCGATCGTTCGCGTGCGCGCCTACTCGATCATGGGCGGCACCGACGTCAAGCTCAGAGGCGAGCGCCGGCGGCGCATCCATGGCCTGCCGCCGCCGTCGCTCCCGCCGTGATGCCGGCGGCCGTGACCGTTCGCGCTGCGCGCGCGGAGGACGAGAGCGCGATCCACGGGCTTCACGTCCGCTGCGTCCCCGATGCCTTCGCCGGGCTGGCGGGCGACTACGTCCCGCCGCGCGAGCAGCGCGTCGAGCGCGAGCGATCGTGGACCGGGCCGATCGGTGCACCGCATCCGCGTCACGCCCTGCTCGTGGCCGAGCGCGGCGACCGCGTCGTCGGCTTCACGGCGGTCGGCCCGACGCGCGACCTCGACGACGACCGGCAGTCCACGGGCGAGCTGCGGGTGCTGATGGTCGACGCGGACGAGCGCGGCGCCGGGATCGGCTCCGCCCTCCTGGCCGCCGCCGCCGGGGCGATGCGCCAGGGCGCGTTCGCCGTCGCGACCCTGTGGGTCGTCCCCGAGAACGCGCGCGCGATCGGCCTCTACCGGCGCGCTGGCTGGAGTGCGGACGGCGCCGACCGGTTCGGCGACTTCGGCGGATGCGAGATCCGCTGCGTCCGGTACCGAAAGCCGCTCGTGCCGTAGATCCGATTGCGCCGATCACGGGCTGTGAACATCCTGCGGCCGGCGCGGTGACAGCCTGCGGGGCCATCGTGGGACGTCCAGGCCCGAGGCACGCAAGGACACCGTGGGACGGGTTCGCCGTCCTGGGAGGGCTCATGTGGCCCGTCGGCGCCCTCGGTTTCGGCGGGTTCGACGAACGATCGGGCACGGCGATCATCGCTGCCGGGTCGCTGCTCGTCGTGGCGTCGCTGGCGGCCGAGTTCGCGCTGCGCCTGCGCAGCCGCTCCCGCGCTTGACTTCAACCGCAGTTGAGCTTCTAGGCTGGGACTCGCCACGTGTGAACCCGACGCCGAGGAGTGCCCATGACGACCACGCGAACCGCGAGCGAGCAGATCACCGACGAGGTCACGTCGTGGCCGGGCGTCGAAGCGGGAGTCGGTCGCCGTGGCGAGTTCGGGTTCACGCTCGGTCGCCGGGAGATCGGGCATCTGCACGGCGACCACGCCCTGCACATCGGCTTTCCGAAGGCGGTGTGGCAGGAGCTCTTCGACGCCGGCCGGATCGACTACCACCCGGTCTTCCCGGGCAAGCCCGGCTACGCGTCGCGCCGGATCGAGACCGAGGACGACGTGCGCGACGTGATCGAGCTGCTGCGGCTCAACTACGACCGTGGCGTCGCTCGTCACGGGGTCCAGCAGGCCTCGTGAGCGGCAGTCAGCGCCCGCGCTGCAGCCGGATCGTCGCCGCGTAGGTCCGGCCGTTGCCGGCCGCGTCGGTCGCCCGGATGCGCAGCGTGTGGCTGCCCGGCGTGACGCGCCACAGCTTGCGCGGCAGCACGATGCGGTTGGCGCCGCGCCTCACGTGAACGCGCACGTTGCGGCGCAGCTTGTGCGAGCGCCGGTACAGGTACACGCGGACGGTCGCCTTCTCGCTCGCACGCAGCCGGATGACCACGTTGCGCGCTGCGTGGCGCCCGCGCAGCCTGATCCTGGCCGGGATGCGAAAGCGGCTCAGGCGGGGCGCCGTGCGGTCGCCGGGCGCGCCGCTGCCGGGCGCTGACGACGGCGGGGCGGGCGCGGGGGCGGGCCTCGGCGCCGGCGGAGCTGCGAGCTCGGCGAGCGCGGGAGCGAGGAAGCTCGTGTACGCGGCGACGCGGGCGAAGAACGACGGGCCGGCGGTGCAGCCCTGCGGCAGGCCGAAGCTCGTGATCCCCCACAGGACCGGCCGCCGGTTGGCGCCCGCGAAGACGACCAGCGGACCGCCGCTGTCGCCCTGGCACGTGCTCGGGGCGCTGTAGCCGGCGCACACCATGCTCTTGGGATCGAAGAAGCCGGGGTCGAGCGCGGCGGCGCAGGCGCCGTTGTCGCGCAGCGGCAGGTAGGTCTGGAGCAGGTCGTCCGAGCTCTGGCCGCCCGTGCTCGTGTCGCCCCAGCCGGCGGTGTTGGCAATGCCCTGGTAGCTCGAGTACGCGGAGACCTGCGACTGCCGGGCGACCGCCATCGGCGGGGCGGCCGTCCGCGCGCTGAGGCGAAGCAGCGCGATGTCGTTGCGCACCGTGTTGGGGTTGTACGCCGGATGGCGCCGGACCTCGGCGACCCTGAGCACCTGGCCGCCGCCGCTCGACAGCCGCTTGCGGCCGGTCGTCACCTCGAACTGGCTCGCGGCGAACCTGATGGTGTCGGTCTCGTCAGACGTGCAGTGCGCGGCGGTGACGACCCAGTGCGGGGCGATCACCGTGCCGCCGCAGCTGTAGACGTTGGTGCCGTGGAAGGCCTTCACCGAGGCGATCGAGCCCCAGCTGGCGGCGGGCGCGGCGCCGCCGCCGACGATCCGCGGAGCGGGCGTCGCAGCGTTCGAGGTGGCGGGCGCGACGGCGAGCGTCAGCAGCGGGACGGTCAACAGGGCGGCGGAGCGGGCGATCGTGCGGGAGAGCCGGGTGGTCATCGTCGTACCTCTTGGCCGGTTGGTCGGCGCTCAGCCGGCGCCTGTGCATGCGATGACGCGTCCGGCCCGGCGAGAGGTTCCGCAGCCGCGCTACGTCGCTGAGACGTACACGCCGCGCAGCTCGTCGAGCGCGCGCCGGAGGTCCGCATCCGCGGCGAGCAGCGCTCGCCGGCTGGAGCTGTAACGGCTCTGGGAGCGGGCGGACGCCGCGGACGCCAGGGCGCCGGCGGCCCGGCGCAGGCGG
>JBOGYT010000183.1:0-10537 GCA_050696955.1 Solirubrobacteraceae bacterium
GCGTACGGCTCTCATCCTCCCAGACCGAGGACGTATCTTCGGAACCACCCCGAGAGACGGCGCAGGACCATTCCGGCTGTTATCAGCAAAGCCGGAATGACCGTCAGTATCACGACGTAGAAGTAGCCTGGGGGGCAACCTCGGTCGCAGCTCGCCACGGCCTCCACCTCGGAGGCCTGGGTAAGATCGATGGCGAGGATGACTGCTGCTGGAACACCTAGCACCAGTGCTCCCATAAGCGCGCGCCAACCCCGCCCGACGATGCCAGCCGCGACGAAAGCAAGGGCGGCAGCGGCCAACGTCAGGCCGGTCCATGGCGCTTGGATGCCTGTCTCGTCGCCCTCGGCGCCCAATGCGACCACCAAGGCTGCACCACTCGAGGCCCAGAGAAAGCTACGTGCGTTGCGGTGCATCTTCTGCAAGGTAGGACGCTAGTCTCTCGTTGAGCCGGGCGGCCGGGGGTCGCAGCGAACGTCCAGTTCGTCGCTATCGGCGTCTGGAGCGTCGTCGAACACAGAGGGGTGTGTCTTGCGTATGCTCCTGAGCCTGGCGTTCGATCCCATGAGGTCGCGCCAATCAATGATCGAGTGGCGCCAGCCCGCGGAGATCGGCTCATGACGTACGCACACAGTCGCTCGTTTGAACATGCACGCCTTGTAGTCCTCCCTCCTCGCTTGGCAGTAGTCCATCTCATCCCCGATGGTCGCATTGACGAACTTGCCGGCGGCGCGCGATGTGGGCTGCATGCTGTAGATGACGTGGCTAGGTAGTTAGGCCCGCCGTAAGAGAAAGCGCACCGCCTCGGCCTGCAGCTCGGCATCGTGCTGGAGCGAGCGGTGATGGCCGCCGGGCAGCCGCAGCAGCCGGCTCCCGGGCGACGCGTCGTGCAGCAGCGCCGAGTGCTCGACCGGCACCTCCTCGTCGCCCTCGGCGTGCATCAGCAGCAGATCGGGACCGAGTGCGCCGGCCGCGGCCTCGAGGTCGACCGTCGCGAGGAGATCCTCCAGCGCGGGCTGGTCGGCGCGGAATTCGAAGCGTCCGTGGCGCAGCCCGCGCAGCAGCAGCTCCCGGCCCGCCGGGCAGATCGCCACGACGGCCCGGGCGCCGACGAGTGGCGCGGCGGCCAGCGCCATGAAGCCGCCCATCGACGACCCGCGCAGGAACACCGGGCCGGCGGGCAGCAGCGCCGCCATCTGCGCCACGTCGTCGAGCGCGCCGCCGCCGAGCGCCCCCGCGCTGGCGCCGTGGCCGCGCTGGTCGTAGACGATCGCCGCCAGCCCGCCCGCGCGGCACAGGCGCGCGAAGTCGGCGTGGCTGTCGCCGGACGAGCCCGCGCCGTGGATGATCACGACGCCGCCCCGCGGCGCCCTGCTGGGCAGGTACAGCGCGTAGGCGAGCCCGTCCTGCTCGCCCGTGCTCGCCGGGGCGGCGGTCTCGACGTCCCGGTGGCGGCCCATCTGCAGTGCATACTCTCCGATCCCCATGCCGGCCACCCGAACGCAGCTCTCGCAGGCCTATCCGATCGGCAGTCGCCTCGACGAGGACGGCCGACTCCAGCTCGGCGGCTGCGACGCGGTCGAGCTCGCGCGGGAATTCGGAACGCCGGCCTACATCGTCGTCGAGGACGACCTGCGCGCCCGCGCGCAGACGTTCGTCGAGGCGTTCCGCGCGCGGACGAAGAACTTCGACGTACTGTTCGCCTCCAAGGCGTTTCCGTGCACCGCCGTCTACCGCGTGCTCGCCGAGGAGGGCATCGCGTGCGACGTGGCGTCGGGTGGGGAGCTCGCGCTCGCGCTGCGCGGCGGCTTCGACCCCGCCCGCATCTACATGCACGGCAACGCGAAGTCGATCGAGGAGCTGCGCGAGGCCCGCGCGGCCGGGGTCGGCCACATCGTCATCGACAACGCCGACGAGATCGAGCGGCTCGAGGCGGTCGTCGGCGACGGAGCGCCGCAGCCCGTTTTGCTGCGCGTGACCCCCGGCGTCCAGGGCGCGACGCACGACAAGATCTCGACCGGTCAGGCCGACTCGAAGTTCGGCTTCTCGCTGGCCGACGCGCCCGCGGCGATCGCCCGCGCGCGGGCCTCGGAGCGGCTCGACCTCCTCGGGCTGCACATGCACATCGGCTCGCAGATCCTCGAGCTCGATCCGTTTCGCCGCGCGATCGAGGCCGTCGCGTCGCTCGGTGACTTCCCCGTCTACAACCTCGGCGGCGGGCTCGGCGTCGCCTACACCGCCGACCAGGAGCCGCCGCGGATCGCCGACTACGTCGCCACGAAGGTCGACACCGTCGAGCGGGTGCTCGGTCCCGGCAAGCGGATCCTCGACGAGCCCGGGCGCGCGCTCGTCGCGAACTCGACCGTGACGCTCTACACCGTGCAGAGCGTCAAACGCAACGTCTCGACGTGGGTGGCGGTCGACGGCGGCATGTCGGACAACCTGCGTCCGATGCTCTACGGCTCGGTCTACGAGGCGCAGGTGGCCGACCGCTTCGGCGGCGGGACGCCGGCGCGGCTGACCGGCAAGCACTGCGAGTCGGGCGACGTCATCGTGCGCGACGTCGAGCTCGACGATCCGCGCGTCGGCGACGTCGTCGTCACGCCCGCGACCGGGGCGTACGGTCACGCGATGGCCAACAACTACAACGGCGTCCCGCGCCCGCCGGTGATCTTCGTCTCGCAGGGCGACGCGCGCGTCGTCGTGCGCCGCGAGACCTACGACGACCTCGCCGCGCGCGACGTCGAATGACCTCGGTGCCCTTCCGCATCGGGCTGCTCGGCCACGGGACCGTGGGCGCCGCGTTCGACGACCTGCTCGCCGAGCGCGCCGACCAGGTGCAGGCGATCACCGGCCTGCGCCCCGAGCTCAGCGGCGTGCTGACGCGCAGCCGCGGCGACTTCGAGGAGATCCTGTCCGGCTGTGACCTCGTCGTCGAGCTCATCGGCGGGCTCGATCCCGCGCGCGACTACGTGCTGCGCGCGATGCGCGCCGGCAAGCACGTCGTCACCGCCAACAAGCAGCTGCTCAGCCAGCACGGCGAGGAGCTGTGGGCGACCGCGCGCGAGCACAACGTCCAGCTGCGCTTCGAGGCCGCGGTCGCCGGCGTCGTGCCGGTCATCCGGGTGCTGCAGGAGTCGCTCGCCGCGGCCCACGTCGACCGCCTGCACGGGATCGTCAACGGGACGACGAACTACATCCTCAGCGAGATGGCGCGTACCGGCTGCTCGTACGCCGACGCGCTCGCCGACGCGCAGCGCCTCGGCTACGCGGAGGCCGATCCGTCCGATGACGTCAACGGCAAGGACGCCGCGGCGAAGATGGCGATCCTCGCGCGCCTGGCGTTCGACACGCCGGTGCACCTCGACCAGGTCTCCTACGAGGGGATCGAGCAGATCACCGGCGACGACATGGAGTACGCCGAGGAGCTCGGCCTCGGGCTGAAGCTCATCGGCACGGCGGAGCGGATCGACGGCAAGCTCGCCGTGCGGGTCCATCCGGCGTTCCTCTATGCGGGCCACCCGCTCGCCAGCGTGCACGGACCGTTCAACGCGGTGACGGTCGAGTCCGCGGCGATCACCGAGATCACGATGTCCGGTCCCGGCGCCGGCGGGCCGCAGACCGCGAGCGCGGTGCTCGGCGACGTCATCAGCGCGATGATCCCGCCGGCCTGCACCCCTGAGACGACGCAGTCGCTCGAGATCGTCGACGACATCGAGTCGTCGTTCTACCTGCACATGGAGGTCGCCGACCGGCCGGGCGTGCTCGCCCAGGTCGCCCAGATCCTCGGAGATCAGGGCGCGTCGATCAAGTCGGTGGTGCAGAAGGGGCTGGGCCAGAACGCGCGCCTCGTCATGGTCGTCCACCCGGTGCTCGAGTCGAGCTTCTTCGCGGCGGTGGAGCGGATAGCCGGGCTCGACTTCCTGCGCTCGCCGCCGCGCGCGATCCGCGTCATCGACGAGGAGTTCGTCTAGTGAGCCGTGAGACAACGTTGAGCGCGTAACCGCGGACGGTGCACGCCCAACGTCAGCTCACGACCCACTAGGGATCGCGCCAGATCGCGGCGCGCAACGAGTCGGCCCTGCTGTCGCCCGCCTGCAGGACCGTCTCGACCTCGTGCTTGTCGAGGACCATCTCGGTCACGATGCAGCAGCTCGGACAGAGCGCCGTCACCGCCCAGAGGTTCACCCGCGTGTGGGCGAACTCGATCGGCGCCAGCCAGTCGCCGCCGCAGTGCGGGCAGGCGGCGAGCGCGCCGCCAGGCCGTTCGCTGGGCCCGTCTGATGCGGGCGCGAGATCCATACCGGTCTTAACGGCTCCCCGATGACGGGGTTGGGCGATGGACGAACGTCCGGCGCAGCCGCCGGGATAGGGTCCCCCACGTGCCCGGTCTCATCGAGCGCTACCGCGAACGCCTGCCCTTCGCCGCCGACGACCCGGTCGTCTCGCTCGGCGAAGGTTCGACGCCGCTCGTGCAGGCGCCGCATATCTCAGCCCTCGTCGAGGCCGACGTGTGGCTGAAGCTCGAGGGCCTCAACCCGACCGGCTCGTTCAAGGATCGCGGCATGACGTGCGCCGTCAGCGCTGCGCTGCGAGAGGGCGCCACGGCGGTCATCTGTGCCTCGACCGGCAACACCGCCGCCAGCGCCGCCGCCTACGCCGCGCGCGCCGGCGTGACCTGCGCGGTGATCGTGCCCGAAGGCAAGATCGCGAGCGGCAAGCTCGCCCAGGCGCTCATGCACGGCGCGCGCGTCATCGCGCTGCGCGGCAACTTCGACCAGGCGCTGACGCTCGTTCGCGCGCTCACGGGCCGCCACCCGATCGCGCTCGTCAACTCCGTCAACGAGTTTCGCCTCGAGGGCCAGAAGACCGCCGCGTTCGAGCTCATGGAGACGCTCGACGAGCTCGACGCCCTGTTCATCCCCGTCGGCAACGCCGGCAACATCACGGCGTACTGGAAGGGCTTCAGCGAGCTCGGGGTCGCGCCCCGGCTGTATGGCTTTCAGGCGGAGGGCGCGGCGCCGCTCGTGCACGGCGCGCCGGTGGCCAAGCCCGAGACGATCGCCAGCGCGATCCGCATCGGCAACCCGGCGCGCTGGGAGGAGGCGATGGAGGCGATGACTGCGTCGCGGGGGATGGTGCGCGCGGTCTCGGACGCGGAGATCCTCGCCGCCTACCGCCTGCTCGCCGCGCGCGAGGGAGTCTTCTGCGAACCGGCGAGCGCGGCCTCGGTCGCCGGCCTGCTGCGCTACGGCGCCGGCGGCGCGCGGCGCATCGCGTGCGTCCTGACCGGCCATGGCCTGAAGGACCCGCAGACCGCGCTTGACCAGGCCGGTGGCGTGATCGCGTGCGAGCCCGATCTGGCCGCCGTCGAGGAGGCGGTGCTGGCCTAGTGGGTCTTCTCGGAACGTTGCGCGGTGGATTGTTTGGAGAAGGCCTCCTAGTGAGCCGTCCTGCAGATCCGCGCCCACCTGGACGGCCCCGGCTGACCGCCGGGCGGCGTCCTCGAATCTCGAAATACCTCTGGTATTCCTTTGATTCTGCGTCCTTGCCTGACGGCACCCGTGGCTCGTCCATGCGGGCGCAGACCCACAGGACGGACCACTACTAGTGCAACGCCGGCGGCTTGTGCGCGTGCCGGCCTCCTCGGCGAACCTCGGGCCGGGCTTCGACGCGTTCGCCGCGGCGCTCGCGATGCACGTCGAGGTCGACGTCCGCGAGAACGGTCGCTTCGCGGTCGAGACCGACCTCGACATCGCGCGCGACCGGCGCAACCTCTGCGTGCGCGGCTTCGCCAAGCTCCACCCGCCCGACCGCTTCACGTTCCGGATCCGGTCGCAGGTTCCGCTCTCCGGCGGGCTCGGTTCCAGCGCCGCCGCCTACGTCGCCGGGCTCGTCGCGGCGCAGTCGCTGTTCGAGCTCGACGCCGATCTGCTCGCGCTCGCCAGCGAGCTCGAGGGCCATCCCGACAACGCCGCCGCCGCGCTGTTCGGCGGCTTTGTCATCGTGGCCGACGGGCAGGTGGCGCGCTTCGATCCGCCCGACGGGCTCGAGGCGGTCCTGGTCGTGCCGCACAAGCCCGTGCGTACGGCGCTCGCCCGCCAGGCGCTCCCCGACACGGTGCCGCTCGCGGATGCGGCGGCGAACGTCGCGCACGGCGCGATGCTCACGCTCGGCCTGCAGCAGGGCGACTGGAGCCTCGTCGCCCGCGGCCTCGCCGACCGCCTGCACCAGCCCTACCGCTCGCCCCTCTTCCCGGCGTCGATGGAGCTGCTCGAGCGCGCGCGGGACTTCGGCGCGATCGGGGCGAGCATCTCCGGGGCCGGTCCGACGGTGCTCTTCTGGACGCAGGTCGAGGCGACGGGCGCGGTGATCGGAGCGCTCGAGCGCGAGACCGACGGATGGGCCGATGTCCGGCGCGCGCCGTTTGAGCGCCAGGGAGCCGACGTCCGCGAGCTGTAGGGCGCGATCGACCTCAGGAAGCGTCGATCAACTTGTTTTCGGACGCTTCCTCAGGCCTTGACGTGCACCGGCGCGCCGAGCCGGATGTGGCGCAAGAGCCAGCGCATGTCCGCCTCCTTGGCGCGCATGCAGCCCGCGGTGACGGCGGCGCCGACCGATGCCTCGTTCGGCGTGCCGTGCAGGCCGATCCGATCGCCGCCGCTCCAGCCCTGGGGGATGTTCGGCTGGCGTGCGGTCAGCGCCAGCGCGCAGCAGCCGTAGGCCCCGTGGCGCTTGTAGTGCAGGAGGTCGGTGATCGCGAACCGGCCGCGCGGGGTCGTGGAGCCGCGGCGTCCCACGGCGATCTTCACGCGGCGCGCGATCCGTCCGCCGTGGCGCACGACGAGCGAGCGCGCGGAGACGTCGATGTGCATCGTGTACGGCTCGTGCACGAGCGTCGCGGCGTCCGCGGGGATCCAGCCGACCTGCGAGTTGCGCAGGCGGTCGGAGAGGACGCCGATCCAGCCGTCCCGGCGCTCGATGACGCCGAGCACGTTGCGCGAGCCCCACGCGGTCTTCGTGCCCAGCGTCCGCACCACGCGGCCGCCGGGCCGGGTGCGCAGCTGCGTACGGCGCAGCACGACCGCGCCGTGCGGGCCGGAGGGGACGGCGGTGCGCTGGTGCCCGGGCGCCGGCGGGGGCGCGATCGGGCGCACGTCCAGCGGGGAGCGCGCGTCGGCTGAGCCGACGGTGAGCCGCTGCGTGACGTCGGAGCGCACGCCGTCGGGACGCGTCGCCAGGACGGCGAATCCGACGGCCAGCACCGCAAGCACGGCGATGTCCGGCCGCAGCAGGCTCACTGCTTGACGGTCGCGTCGGTCAGCGTCTTCAGCCGCCCGCGCGCCTCGGGCAGCTTCAGGCGCTCCAGCAGCTCGTCGGCCAGCGCGAGGTAGTCCGCGCCGAGGTCGGGTCGGTGGTCGAGGATGGACACGGCGAGCTCGGCCGACTCCGCGTAGGCGATCGACTGGCGCACGGTCGACATGAAGAGCTTCTCGCCGATGTGCTCGCGCAGCGAGTCGTAGGCCTCGCGGCTGTGGCGCGTGCGCATGTCGGCGATGTTCAGGACGACGCCGAGCCAGCCGAGCTCGGGGTTCAGGCTGTCGCGCGCGAGCTCGACGACCTCGAGCGCCTGCTCGACGCCCTGCAGCGCGAAGTACTGCGCCTCGGCGCTCAGCAATGCGTGGTCGGCGGCGACGAGCGCGTTGACCGTCAGCAGCCCGAGCGACGGCGGGCAGTCGAGGAGGATGACGTCGTAGGAGTCCTTCAGCGGCGCGATGGCCCGCCGCAGCGTCAGCTCTCGCCCCATCTTGCCCGCGAGCATGAGCTCGGCCTCGGCGAGCGACAGGTTGGCCGGGATGATCCCGTCGTGCACCGCGTCGGCCGGCTCGGCGCGGCCGGAGAGCACGTCGCCGATCGTCGGTGTGACCTCGGGGTCGACATCGAAGTAGTCCGACAGGTTGCCCTGCGGATCGAGGTCGACGGCCAGCACATCGAGGCCGATGCGGCGCAGAACGTCGGTCAGCGTCCGAACGGACGTCGTCTTGCCGGTTCCGCCCTTCTGGGACAGGACTGCGATGGTGGCGCCCAAGGGCGCTGATGCTACTCGGCCCGCAGGACCTCGGCCCCGGCCGTTGCGCTGGCGCCGAGCACGTCGACGAACCGCAGGCGGTAGCGCCCGATGAGGATCTCGTCGCCGTCGCTCAGCGCGTGCGAGGAGACGCGCTTGCCGTTGACGAACACGCCGTTGAGGCTGCGGTCGTCGAGCACGCGGACGCCGTCGGGCTCGCCGACGAGCACGGCGTGGCGGCGCGAGACGGTCGGATCCTCGAAGCGCAGGTCGGCCGACAGGCTGCGGCCGATCCGCATCGAATCGGCGGTGAGCGCCATCGTGCGCATCGTGCCGCCGTCCTGGAAGACGAGATAGCGCCCGGGCTCGTCGAGATCGTCGAGCGCCTCGGCGATGAGCGCGTCGCGCTCGACGACGTCGGACTCGGTCGGCACCGCGCGCTTGAAGCGCGCCGTCCCGAACAGCGAGGTGCGGGTGAAGCTCGCGCCGTGACAACTCGGGCACTGGGGGAGCACGTCCTCGGTCGTCATCGTCAGGACCTGGCCACAAACATCGCAGCGAAACGATCCTGTGCCGGCCAGCGTTCCCGACGCGAGTGACTCCATCTTCGAGGGCTCCCTCTGTCGGCGTGGGGGTGCCGCCGACGGTTCACAGGATTGTGCGGAATATAGCGATGTAGTCAAGCCTCGACTCGAATCCCCACGTCCGAGTTGCAGCCCGAGCTACCCATGGTGCGCCGACACATAAACCCAGCCTCAACAATCCCCGAAGCGGGAAGGAGCGGCCGGGCCCGCGGCGAAGGAGCCGCCATGACCCGGACGCCGGTCGCGATGGACGAGCAGGATCTCGAGCGCGCGCTGCTGCGCAAGAGCGTCGGCGTGCTGCAGGACGCCCGACCGGTGTGCGCCGACTGCGGCCGCACGCCGCTCATCGGCGAGACGCTCCACTCCTATCCGCGTGGGGCGACCGTCTGCGAGCTGTGCCGCCCGCTGCGCCGCGGCGAGCCCGAGCGCTCGGACCTCGTGCGCCACAGCGAGGCGGGCCTGACCGTGCGCGTGCACCGCCTCCCCAAGCCCTGAGCCAACGCCTCCCGCGCGCCGCCGGGTAGATTGGCGAGCCATGGACGCCGTCCGGCTCTCGACGACGATCGCGCGGCCCCCGGAGGAGGTCTTCGAGTACCTCGCGGACGTCGCGAACCACCCGGAGTTCACCGATCACTTCCTCGTCGACTGGCACCTCACGCGCGAGGACTCCTATGGGCACGGCGCCGGCGCGCGCTTCCGCGTCAAGAGCCGTGCCGATCGCTTCGCCTACGGCGACGTGACGCTCGCCGAGCTCACGCCGCCCGAGCGGATCGTGGCCACCGGACGCGGCGGGCGCTTCAACCGCATCGGCCACCGCACGACCTGGGACCTGGGGCCCGACGGGCACGGCAACACGGTCGTCGAGTTCTGCACCGAATCCGAGCCGAAGATGCCGTCAGATCGCCTGATGGAGAAGCTGCTGCGGACCCGCAGCGCCGCCACCCGCCACCACAAGCGCGCCCTGGACCGGCTGCGCTCGATTCTCGAGGCGGGCGAGGGGCGTGGCGCCCGCGCCACGCTTTCCGGCGGCGCTCGCAAGCCCGCCACGGGCTTCAGACTGTAGATTTCGCGCCGCCGTGCCCCGTCCTCGCCGCCTCTTCACCCTGCTCGCAGCCCTGCTCGCCACGGCTGGTCTCAGTGCGTGCGGCAAGCACATCGACGAAGAGGCGCGCACCATCCACATCGAGTTCGAGGGCCTGTACCTCCCGCTCGGCGAGCTGAAGTACCAGGTGCAGATCTCGCGTGCGATGAACCCCTACGACACGCAGGACAAGGCCTACCTCGTCGGGGTGCCCGAGGCCGAGCGCGAGCTCGCGCCCGACGAGACGTGGTTCGGCGTCTTCATGCGCGTCCAGAACGAGACGGACGAGGAGCTGCTGCCGTCCTCGGACATCGAGATCCTCGACACGCAGGAGACGGTCTTCAAGCCGATCCCGCTCGAGCCCGCGAACGTCTTCGCGTACCGCTCCACCGAGCCGATCCCGCCGCGACAGGTCCTGCCGCTGCCCGACTCGCCCGCCTACGACACCCCGGCCCGCGGCGCGCTGATCCTCTTCAAGCTCAAGAACTCGACCCTCGACAACCGGCCGCTCGAGCTGAAGATCGAGGCGCGCAAGCTGCCGCAGCAGACCGGCATCATCGACCTGGATGTGTAGGTAAGGAAGCGTCCGAGAACAACCTGTGGTGTTGGGGTGCCGGATCGCGCCGCGAGACGGTGCACCAACCCGCAGCTTGTTGATGGACGCTGCCTAACGTCGCCAGCAGGTCGCCGGTTCCGGCGACCGCAGGGCGAACTACCTTGTTGCTCGGAGGCCGGCGAGCAGTGCCTCGCGCGCGACGGGCGCGGCCGACTCGCCTCCCGCGCCGGAACCGACGAGCAGGACGCCGA
>JBOGYT010000184.1:0-11920 GCA_050696955.1 Solirubrobacteraceae bacterium
CCTGCGGCGCGCCGGGCTGCCGCGCGGCCTGGCCGAGGCGACGGCGGTGACGGCCGCCGCGACGCTCGGCACCGCGCCGCTCATCGCGCTGCACTTCGAGCGCCTGTCGCTCGTGTCGCTGCCGGTGAACGTCCTCGCCGCGCCGGCGGTCGCGGCGGTCATGTGGCTCGGCACGCTGGCGGGCGCGGCCGGTCAGATCGCGCCCGGACTCACAGCGCCGTTCGCCGCCGTCATGGCGCTGGCGCTCGGCTACCTCACGTGGCTCGCAGATCGCGCGGCGATGCTGCCGTTCGCCGAGCTGGCCGTCCCGGCGCCGGGTCCGCTGACGCTGCTCGCGCTCTACGGCGCAGGCTGCGCGGCGATCGTCATGTGGCGCCGCCGCCCCGACCGGAACGCCGCGATTGCCGTGGTCACGGTCATCGGGGTCGCGACGGTCCTCGCGACAGCGCACTCGAACGGGCCGCCGCGCGACCTCACGATCTCCTTCCTCGACATCGGCCAGGGCGACGCGACGCTCATCCAGCACGGCCGCGCGACGGTGCTCGTCGACACCGGCCCGCCGGGCAGCCGGCTTCTGTCGCATCTGCGCGCGGCGGGCGTGCGGCGGATCGACGTGCTCGTCCTGACGCACGATGCGCTCGACCACGTCGGCGCCGCGCCCGAGCTGCTGAGCGCGATCCCCGTCGGGCTCGTGCTCGATGGAGAGGAGGCGGGCGCGGCGCGCCTTGCGGCTCGCCACCGCGTCCGCCGCATCGCGTCGGATGCCGGCCAGGTCCTGCGCAGCGGGCCGATCGAGCTGCGGGTCCTGTGGCCCGAGCGCCAGCCGCGCGCCCCTCCCGGCGCCGAGCCGAACGACCGCGCGACGGTCCTGCACGTCCGCGACGGCGACTTCGACCTCCTGCTGACCGCCGACGCCGAATCGAACGTGACCGCGGCGCTCGACCTGCCGGTCGTGGAGGCGCTGAAGGTCGCCCACCACGGCAGCGACGACCCCGGCCTGCCGGGCCTCCTCGCGCGCCTGCGCCCGCACGCCGCCGTCGTCTCGGTGGGAGCCCGCAACAGCTACGGCCACCCGACGCCCGCGACGCTCGCGGCGCTGCGCGACGTCCCGATCATGCGCCGCACCGACCGCGACGGCACCGTGCGACTGCGCGTCCGCGAGGGCCGGATGACGGTTGACGCTGGGCGCTGAGGCGCCGCCCGGCGCGCCGCCTAGACTCGCTGGCTGCGTGCCCGAGCTCAAGCCCGCCTACCTCATCTACGGCGACGATCACGGCCGCGTCGGCGAGCGGCGCGCGAGCCTGCGCGCGCTCGCCGAGCGGGACTCGGACTCCGGCGGGGTGGAGTGCTTCGAGGCCGACGCGACGCCCGAGATCGTCGCGCGGGCGCTGGCGTCGATGACGTTCGCCATTGGCCGGCGCTTCCTCATCGTCGACGGCGTCGAGCGCTGGAAGGACGCCGACGTCGAGGCGCACATCGCCTCCGCCCTCGAATCGATCGCGCCGGAGACGACGATCGCGTTCTTCGGCCGCGACGAGGGTCGCGCGAAGACGAGCGCCGCGCTCGTGAAGGCCGTCGAGCGTGCGGGCGGCAGCGTCGCGCAGGAGCGCACGCTGAAGGCGAAGGAGCTGCCGCGCTGGCTGCAGGGCGAGGCCGCCAAACTCGGCGTCGAGCTCGACCGCGACGGCGCGCAGGCGCTCGTGGGCCAGGTCGGCGAGCGCCAGCGGCGGCTCGTGCGCGAGGTCGAGAAGCTCGCGATCGAGCTCGGGCCGGGCGCCCGGATCGGCGCCGACGAGGTCGAGGCGGCCGCGGCACACTCGTCCGAGCGGCAGGTGTGGGGGCTCGTCGACGCTCTCGTCGCGGGTGACGGTCCGGCCGCCACCCGCGCCTACGTCGAGCTGCGGGCTCAGGGCGAGTCGGTGACGCGGCTCGTCGGGCTGCTCGCCCGCCGCGCGCGCGACGTGCTCGCGATCGCGCTGCGCCTGGAGGCCGGCGAGGCGCCGGCGGAGATCAAGCGCAGCATCAAGGGAAGCCCGTGGGCGGCCGACCGGCGGATCTCCGAGGCCCGCCGGTCAGACCCCGACCGGCTGCGCCGCGCGCTCGAGGCGCTCGCCGATCTCGAGCTGGCGACGCACGGCGACACAGAGCTTTCCGACAGCACAGAGGCCGTCCGCGCGATCGCGCGGATCGCGGCCTGACGCAGGCCGCCCACGCGGTCAGAAGCGGTCCCTCATCGTCCCCGTGACGCCGTAGACGAGCCCCAGCACGCCGAGGCCAAGCAGGCCAAGGCCGAGGGGGAGCTGTGAGCCGGCGCCACCGTCCGGCTGCCCGACGTCGTTGATCAGCGTGGGTGTGCCCTGGTCGGCCGCCGCAGCGGAGGCTGGCGCGGCCTGGATGCCGGCGTAGCCGACAACGAGCGCGGCCAGAACGCCGAGCAGCGCGAGCCCGGAGATGCCGCGTTTGATCATGTACCCGCCCGTCATCGGTCCTCCCGTGAATCGGATGCGCGGGCGCAAGCACCCGCTGGTTGTCACGGAAAGAGCGCCGCGGCGAGCAAAAAAATACGCCTACGAGACAATCGCTTCGTTGGCCCGATCGGCGGCAACTTCAGCTCGATCACCAACCACTCCGGCACGGTCGGCGCGGCTATCGCGGCACTCGAGCTCGGTGTTCCCGCGATCGCGGTGAGCATCGACGGCACGCGCGACCAGTCCGTCGCGCTGAAGGACACGGTCGCGAGCTACACCGCCGGCCTCGTCGACGCGCTCGCCAGCCGGGCGCGGCACGGCCGCCCCGTGCTGCCGGCGAGCGTCGGCCTCAACGTGAACTACCCGGGTCCCAGCCGGTGACCGGACGCGGATCACACGCCAGGACCCCAGCAGCTACCTCAAGATCGGCTATGTGAACACGACCGGCGCCCTCGGCGAGCCAGGGCTTTACACGGTCGCGATCGGACCACCGCTGGCCGGCCCGACACGGGGCAGCGACTGGGAAGCGCTGCGAGCCGGGAGGATCAGCATCACTCCGATCGACGCCGACCGCACCGCCAACCCGCGCTCGCTGGCGCCCGGCTCCTGGAGCTTGGTCACGCGCTCGGATCACGTTGGCGGGTGATGGGATCGGGCATCGCGCCGGATGAGCCGCCATGCCGAGCAGCGGACCGGCGAGCAGACGCGGGGCGGGTCGGCGTGGCGCTCCTCCTCGGTTGCATCGCCCCACAGCGGGTTGCTGCAGGTGGGGCAGCGGTGGCGGTGGTCGGTGGGGGTAGCGGGGATCATCGCTCGCGGGGGAAACGCTCCGTCGTTCCTGAAGAGGCGCCGGGTCGATGATCTGATACGACCGCGAGGAGGCTACGAGTCGAGGTCGACGCGGATGACGAGCAGTTCCGTGCCCATCGCGCGGACGCCGGCCGCGTGGATCCGTGGGAGCGAACGCAGGCGGGCCTCGGGGTCCTCGTCCGCCAGCAGCGTCGCCACGCCGCTGCGCCACCGGCCGCGAACTCGGACACGCACGCGCGGGTCGGCCGCGATGTTGCGCACGTAGCCGGCCTTGCGTCCCTGCTCGGCGACGATCCAGAACGTGTTCGTGGCCCGCTCGAAGCCGTTGCTCACGGGCGTGCGGCGCGGCTCGCCGCTCTTGCGTCCGGTCGTCTCCAGGACGGTCACCCCGGGCACGAGCCCGCGCGCGGCGAGCGCGCGGATCGGCGGGTTGAGGAGGCGGACCTGAAGCGCGGTGACGACGCGGCGCTTGCGCTGTGAGGACACGCCTAGTGGGCCGACCATCAACGTTTCGGGTCAAACGTTTGTGGTCGGCCCACTAGTGGCCCGCTAGCCCAGCGCGCGGCGCAGCACGTCGCGCAGCGTGCGCTGGTCGGCCAGGCTGAGCGCCGCCAGCGCCTCGGGCACCTCGGCCATCGTCGCCTGCAGCCGCTTGCGCACCTCCATGCCGCGCTCGGTCACGACGAGCATCCGCATCCGCCGGTCGTGGTCGGCCAGGCGCCGCTCGACGAGGCCCTGCGCCTCGAGACCGTCGACGAGCCCGGTCACGTTGGAGTTGTCGCAGCGCAGCTGGGAGGCCAGTTCGCGCATCGGCACCGGGTGGTCGGGGTCGAGCGCGCGCAGGGCGAAGAGCTGGGGCGGCGTGAGACCGGACTCGGCGGCGACGCGCAGCATCCGCGGTCGCATCTCCCAGAAGAGCTTGGCCATCAGGCCCCATGCCTCCTGGGCGGGGGCCGGCCGCTTGACGGTCTCAGCCATTGATCCACACCATAGTCGATCAAGGCAATAGTTGACAACCTCAATCATTCTTGATTGTCTGCGTGGCATGACCGATGAACGAGCAATCGAAGTGATGGAGCTCGTCCGCGAGTTCAAGGGCGCCATCCGCGCAGTCGACGGGATCGATCTTTATGTCAGAGAAGGCGAGATCTACGGCTTCCTGGGCCCGAACGGCGCGGGCAAGTCGACGACGGTGAAGGTGCTGACGACGCTGCTGCCGCCGACGGCGGGCAGCGCCCGTGTCGCCGGCTACGACGTCGCGAAGGAGGGCGCCAAGGTGCGCTCGTCGATCGGCGTCGCGCTGCAGGAGGTCGCGCTCGACCCGATGCTCACCGGGCGCGAGCACATGCGCCTTCAGGGTGGCCTGCAGGGCATTCCGCGTTCGGAGCGCGGCAAGCGTGGCGACGAGCTGCTCGAGCGCGTCGGCCTGGCCGATGCCGCAGACCGCCGGACCTCCACCTACTCGGGCGGCATGAAGCGCCGGCTCGACCTCGCGCTCGCGCTGCTGCACGGTCCCCGCATCCTCTTCCTGGACGAGCCGACGACCGGGCTGGACGTGCAGTCGCGCACCGCGCTGTGGGACGAGGTCGCGCGGCTCGCGCGGGAGGACGGCACGACCGTCTTCCTGACGACGCAGTACCTCGAGGAGGCCGACGTGCTCGCCGATCGCGTCGGCATCATCGACAACGGCAAGATCGTCGCCGAGGGCACGCCGGCCGCGCTGAAGGCGCAGGTCTCGCGCCCGACCGTCGAGGTCATCCCGCGCGATGCCGGCGACTGCGCCGCGACGAGTGAGGCGCTGCGCCCGTTCGGAGAGCGCGTCGGCGAGCGTCAGGCCGGCTCGATTGCCGTGCGGCTGCGTTCGGGCGCCGACCAGCTCGCCGACATCGTGCGCGCGCTGGACGTCGCGAACGTGAACGTCGCCCACCTCGCGCTGCACGAGCCGACGCTCGACGACGTCTTTCTCGCCAAGACCGGGCGCAGCCTGGAGGGCGCCGCCGAGCAGCCGCCCGCGGACGGGGCCGCTGAGCCCGAGCGGGCGGCGGCGTGACGGCGCTGGCGGCAGGAGGCTTGGCGACGCAGGTCGGCCTGCTGGCAGGACGGGCGATCAGGCACATCGTCCGCCAGCCGGCGCAGGTCGTCTTCCCGATCGTGTTCCCGCTCGTCCTGCTCGCGGTCAACACGTCGGGGCTCGACGCCGCGACCAAGCTGCCGGGCTTCCCGACGACGAGCTATCTCGACTTCGCGCTCGCCGTCCCGTTCATGCAGGGGGCGCTGTTCGCGGCCCTCAACGGCGGGCAGGACCTCGCGCGCGACATCGAGGGCGGCTTCCTGGACCGCCTCGCGCTGACGCCGATGTCGGGCGCCGCGCTGATCGCCGGCCAGCTCGGCGGCGCGCTCTTCATGGGCGTCGTGGGCGCGCTGATCTACCTGCTCGTCGGCCTGCTGCTGGGCGTCGGCATCGCGGCCGGCGTCGGGGGGGCATTCGTCCTGCTCCTGCTGGCGGTCGCGATCTCGTTCGCGTTCGCGTGCTTCGGCACGTTCGTCGCGCTGCGGGTCGGCAGCGGCGAGGCCGTGCAGGGCTTCTTCCCGCTGTTCTTCGTCTTGCTGTTCCTCAGCTCGGCGTTCTTTCCGCGCGACCTCATCGAGCAGGACTGGTTCCGCACGATCGCCACCTACAACCCGGTGTCCTACCTCGTCGAGGGCGTCCGCAGCCTCGTCATCACGGGCTGGGACTCCGGCGCGCTGCTGCCGGCCTTCGGGATCGCCGTCGGGGCGAGCCTCGTCTTCCTGGCGCTCAGCTCGCGGGCGCTGCGCACGAGGCTGACGCGGACATGAGCTCGCTCGCGCGCACCCGCTCGGTGGCCGCCGCGGTCGCGTGGCGCGGGCTGCACAACACGTTCACGAACCCCGCGCTGCTGCTGCCGAGCGTGCTCTTCCCGCTGTTCTTCTTCATCGCGTTCGCGGGCGGGCTGTCGGGCGTCCAGAACGCGCCGGACTTCAACTTCCCCTCCGGCTACACGTCGTTTCAGTTCGCGTTCGTCTGCATGCAGGCGGCGGCGTTCGGTGGTGTCTTCACGGGCTTCGCCATCGCCGCGGACTTCGAGTTCGGGTTCGCCCGCCGCCTGCTGCTCGCGGCGCCGAACCGCGGCGGCATCGTGATCGGTTACATGCTCACCGCGATGGTTCGCGCGCTGTTCGTGATCGGCGTCGTGTTCGTCGCCGGGCTGATCAGCGGGATGCAGATCGCCGGCTCGGTTGGCGACCTGCTCGCGCTGCTCGCCCTCGCGCTGGCGGTGAGCGCGGTGGCGACGCTGTGGGCAACCGGCATCGCGATGCGGCTGCGCACGATGCAGGCCGCTCCGCTCATGCAGATGCCGGTCTTCATCCTGCTGTTCCTCGCGCCGGTGTACGTGCCGCTGAACCTCATCGCCGGCTGGGTCCACGATGTCGCGCGCTTCAATCCGGTGACGGCGTTCCTCGAGGCGGCGCGCGGCTTCGTCTCCGGGGCGCCGGACAAGGTCGCGATCAGCGCCGCCTGCCTGGCGGCGATGTTCGTGCTCGTCGCGTACTGGGCGCGCGGCGGCCTTCGCAGCGCCGAGCGGGCCGGATAGTCTCGCTTCTGCAATGGAGCTCGAGCCCGGCGAGCACGTCATCTTCGAGGGGCACCCGTCGTGGCGCTCGATCCTCGGCTTCTACGCCAAGGGGCTCGTCGTCGTCGCCATCGGCGGGGCGATCACCGCGGGGGTCACGCGCGCCTCGGGCGACGAGGTCGACACGGGCAAGGTGACGCTCGTCGTGATCGCGCTGCTCGTCGTGGTGCTCGTGGCCGGCTACATCAAGCGGTTGTTCACGACGTACACGATCTCGAACAACCGCCTGCACATCCGCCGCGGGATCATCGCCCGCGCGGAGCAGCAGACGCAGATCAACCGGGTGCAGAACGTCAACACGCACCAATCGGTGCTCCAGCGCTTCCTGATGATCGGCAACGTGAACTTCGACACCGCCGCCGGCGACGACTTCGACTTCGAGTTCGGCGGCGTCGCGCGCCCGCACGCGGTCGTCGAGGCCGTCCATCGCGCGCAGCGCGAATCGGACGTCGTCGCGCCGGGCCCGCGCTAGGGAAGCGTCCGAAAACAAGTTGTGTGTTTGGGTGCCGGATCGAGCGCGGAGATCGCGACGGAACCTTGCGGCGCGCAGCACGTCGGGCCGGCCACCAGCCGTGCGGTCAGTCAAACAGCATCGATCAAGCTGTCAGGGAGCGATCGGGGCAGCTTCCCGCGAACGCGGATCCTGGTGATCGTGGCGCACACGGGGGCGCATGCAGCCCCGAGTTTCGCCACGACCGCGCGCTGACCGTCGAGATCGATGAAAGCCGCGATATGCCCGTCTCGATGCGCGCGCCGCCGCGCGCACCCGCCGCGCGGCCCCGCCCCGCACTCGCTCATCGATGCAGTTCGTGGTCCGCGAGGCCCCGGCCGGGCATCCCGGACATCCCGACCGAACTTACGGCGCGCAGCGCTAAGCCGCGGCGGACTTGCGCAGCCGCGCGGCGCGGGCCTTCTTGCGCGCGCCGGTGTTGCGATGCATCGCGCCGCGCTTGACGGCCTTGTCGATCGTGCTGGCGAGCTCGCGGTGCTCGGTGTCGGCGGCCTCGTCGTCGCCCGCGGCGACCGCGGCCTCCAGACGGCGGAAGTACGTCCGCACGGCTGACGTGTAGCGCCGGTTCTCGAGGCGCTCGCGCTCGGAACGCAGGATCCGCTTCTTCTGGGAGTGAATGTTGGCCATGAGCGTGAAAGCGCCGCGGGCATCGGCCGCGGCGGTCCCTAGAGTAGCGCACCGATGGCGTCCGCAGATCGCCCGAAAGTAGGGCGACAGCCCGAGGCCAGAGGGCGGATCGCCCGCAACACCGCGATCTTCTCGAGCCTCACGGGGTTGTCGCGCATAGCGGGCCTGTTCCGCGAGATCGTCGCATCGAGCTACTTCGGCACGAGCGGCGCCTTCTCGGCGTTCACGATCGCCTTCCAGATCCCGAACCTCGTGCGCAACCTGTTCGCGGACACGGCGCTCAGCGCCGCCTTCGTTCCCGTGTTCACGGAGCTCCTGGAGAAGGGACGGCGGCGCGAGGCATACCAGCTCGCGTCGACGTTCGTGGCGATCATCGCCACGGCGCTCGTCGCGCTCAGCGTCTTCTTCGTGCTCATCGCGCCGTACGTCATGCCGCTGCTGACCGGCGACGACTTCTCGCGCGAGCTCGACAGCCTCACGGTCGGGCTGTCGCGGGTGCTGTTCCCGATCGTCCTGCTGCTGGGCCTCAACGGCCTGTTCGTCGGGATCCTCAACGCCTACGACCACTTCACGATCCCGGGGCTCTCGCCGCTCGTCTGGAACCTCGTGATCATCGTCGCGCTCATCGCGCTGCGGCCGTTCTTCGAGGGCGACGACCAGCTCTACGCCTACGCGATCGGGGTGCTCATCGGGACGTTCGTGCAGCTCGCCATGGCGCTCCCGGTCCTGCGGCGGCTGGACTTCGCCTTCGTGCCCCGGATCGACCTGCACGACCCGCGCGTCAAGCAGGTGCTGGCGCTCATGCTCCCGGTCACGCTGAGCCTCGGGCTCATCAACTTCAACATGGTGATCAACTCGGTGCTCGGCTCGTACGTCTCCGAGGAGGGGCCGCGCGCGATCGATGCGGCGTTTCGCATCTACATGCTCCCGCAGGGGATGTTCAGCGTGGCGATCGCCACGGTGCTGTTCCCGGCGCTCGCACGGCTCGCGACGCGCCGCGACGCCGACGGGATGCGCGCGCTCACCGGCACCGGCACCCGGCAGATCCTGCTGCTCCTGATCCCGGCCGCGGCGTGCACGCTCGTCCTGGCGGAGCCGATCACGCGCCTGGTCTACGAGCGCGGCGAGTTCGACGCGGAGTCGACGAAGCTCGTCTCCGAGGCGCTGTTCTGGTTCTCGTTCAGCCTGCCCTTCGCGGGCATCAACCTGCTGCTGACGCGCACGTTCTTCTCCGTCCAGCGCCCGTGGCTGCCGACGAAGCTCAGCGCGGTCTCGCTGCTCGTCAACGCGGTCGTCGCGCTCGCGCTCTACAAGCCCTTCGGGCTCGCCGGGATCGTCGTCGGCACGGCGCTCGGCAGCGCGGCGATGACGTGGGGCCAGATCATCTACCTGCGCCGCGGGCTCAACGGCCGCCTCGAGGGCAGGGAGACGCTCGCTGCGCTCCTGCGCATCCTCCTCGCCTCGGCGGCGCTCGCCGGCGTCGTCTACCTGCTGTGGTCGGGGCTCGACAACCTGCTCGGCCGCTCGCTCGTGGCGCAGATCATCTCGGTCGGGACGGCGCTGACCGCGGGGCTCGCCGTCTACGGCTTCGCGGTGCTCGCGCTGCGCGTGCCGGAGGCAAGCCAGATCCGCGATCTGATCACCGCGCGGATCGGTCGCCGCGAGCGGCCGACGTAGACGCACGAGAGCCCCCGCCGGGTGGCGAGGGCTCTCGCGGCGTCGTACGTGTGCAGCGCCCGTCAGAAGCGGACGATGCGCAGCGTGAAGCGCTTCGTCGTGGTGTTCCCGTCGCGGTCACGGGCCGAGAGCGTGAGGCGGTAGCTGCCGCTTCGCAGCGCGTTGCGGTTGATCTTGATCGTGTTGGCTCCGCGACGCCCGGTCCGCTTGATCCGCTTGACCGTCCGGCCGCCCCGGCTGATGCGCACGGTGACCTTGGCGCGCTCGGAGAGCCGGTAGCGCAGGCGGTCGCCCTTGAGCTTGACACCGGTCAGGCGCGGCCCGCTCGAGACCTTCGCGTCCTGGGTCTCGTCGCCGAGGCCGTCCCGGTCGACGTCGGGCTCGACGATCGCCTGGACGAGCAGCTCGCCGCCGCTGTAGCCGGTGGAGGTCAGCGGACCGCCGCCGAGGGTCAGCGGGGGCGTGAACTCGAAGCTGTCGACGCCCCCGTCGCTGTTGTAGGTCGCTCCGTGGCTCGTGCCCTGCAGCGCGACGTGCATGCCCTTCTTCACCGAGACGCGGGCGGGGTACTCCTCGATCTCGCCGGTGCCCGCGAAGGTCACCGCGGGGCCGAGCGCACCGAGCGTCGCCGTGGCCGTCTCGCCCTGAGCGGTGATGCGCGCGAAGGCGAACGTCACCGCGTCCGGCGTCGCCGAGCGCACGCGCAGTTTCGTGACGACGCCGTTGATCGGCGACGGGCTGGGGACGTTGTCGCCGTTGGGCGGCGTCGGGTGCCGGTAGCCGACGAACGTGCACGGCACGGCGGTCATCTCGAGTCCGCAGGACTCGGGACCGTTGGCCGGCTCATGCGTGAGCTGGCTGCCAAACGGCACGCTGGCGGCGGCGCCGGCGGGGAGTGCGAGCAACCCGGCGGCGACGAGGGTGGCGGTGGTGATCTTCTTCATGTCTGCTCCTGTCCGGTGCAATGGCTTGGCTGGTACGGCCAAGATCGCCGGACACCGACGCAGCGGACAGGCACCCTCAGAGTGAACGCTCTCACACGTGATTGTCCTGCTCAGACGTATTCTTGACGGCAGTGGCGCTTCCCAGGGAGCAGGTTGCAGCGGCGCTGCCGTCTTACGAGATCGGCGAGGAGATCGGCCGTGGTGCCACGGGCGTCGTGCTTGCGGCCCGCCACCGCCAGCTCGGACGCGACGTCGCGCTGAAGCTCCTGCCGCCCGAGCTCGCGGAGAACACCGACGTGCGCCGTCGCTTCTTGTCCGAGGCGAAGCTCCTCGCCTCGTTCAGCCACGTGCACATCGTCGCCGTCTTCGACTTCGTCGAGCAGGACGGGCTGTGCCTGCTCGTCATGGAGCGCCTCAGCGGGGGCACGCTGCACACCTACGCGCGAGCGGGCATCGACGCGCCGGCGAGCTGCGCCGCCGTGCTGGCGCTGTGCTCGGCGCTGCACTACGCCCACGAGCGCGGCGTGCTGCACCGCGACGTCAAGCCATCCAACGTCCTCATCGCCGAGGACGGCATGGTGAAGGTCACCGACTTCGGGATCGCCAAGGTGCTCGGTGGCGCCGAGACGCTCGTGACGAAGTCCGGCTTCGTGCTCGGCACGCCGGCCTACATGGCGCCCGAGCAGGCCGAGGAGACCTCGCCCGGCCCGGCGACCGACGTCTACGGCGCCGGCACCGTGCTCTACGAGCTGCTCGCGGGCCGGCTGCCGTTCGATCCGGAGAGCACGCCGCTGCAGATGCTCTACAGCCACGTTCACAGCGAGCCCCAACCGCTGCGCGACCACGCGCCCGACGTGCCCGAGGAGCTTGCGGCGGTCGTGATGCAGGCGCTCGAACGCGATCCGGTGAAGCGCTATCGCAGCGCGAACGACCTGGGGATCGCGATCGCCGGTGCGGCGGCGCATACCTGGGGCTCGGGCTGGCTGAGCCAGGCGCCGTTCACCTTCGCGGCGGCCGGGGCGATCCTGACGGCGGCCCACACCGAGCTCGCGCCGACGCTGACCGAGGCCGGCGCGCCCGCGCCGAAGACGCTCGTCGACCACACGCCGGACGCGATCGACTTCGAGGCGCGCCAGCTCGTGCCGATCAGCGAGGTGCCGGGGCCCGCGACCGATTCCGACGGTCGCGCCCCCGGGCCGGCCGTCGCCGGCCCGCCAGTCCCGCCCGGGC
>JBOGYT010000185.1:0-4263 GCA_050696955.1 Solirubrobacteraceae bacterium
GGGCCGCTCGGCGCCGTCGCCGCGGGCGTGTCGGCGCGGTCGGCGCGCCGGGGCGGGGTGACCTTGGCGGTGCTCGTGCGCTTGCCCGAGACGCCGGTCGTGATGTTCGGCTGGTTCGGGCCGAGCCACTGCTTGCACTGCTCGGTCAGCTCCGTGTCGGTCCGCGCGGTCTCGGCGTTGAAGTACCGCGAGCAGTTGTTGACGAGCAGCTCGAGCTTGAGGATGTAGCCCTTCGAGTCGAAGATGTTGATCGCCTGCGACTGCACGAAGAGGTACTGCAGGAAGGCTTCGATGCCGGTGAAGCCGGCGCCGGTCGGGCTGAGCTTGTTCGGCTCCACGGCGCGCCCGCGGTCGTCGATGTCCTCGAGGAAGAAGCGCAGGTTGCGCGCCGGTTCAGTGCTGCGTGTGGCCAGCCCGCGCAGCTCGGCGACCGTCGAGCGCGCCTCGCGGGCGGCATCGATGCCGGTTTCGGACGCCTCGCCGAGCGAGCGGACCGCGGGCCGCGCCGAGTCGGAGAACGGTCCGAGGCGCCGCAGCAGCGTCGTGAGGTCCGGCGCCGCCGCGCGCAGGTCGGCGAGCGCCGGGGTCTGCAGCGCCGCCGCGGTGCCGAGGTCGGCCAGGGCGGGGCGCAGCTCGCGCAGGAAGCCCGGCAGGCGGCGGACGGTCTCGGCCAGCTCGTCGCGGCGGTCCGCCGATGCGGCGGTCGTGTCGCGGGCCTCGGAGATGAAGCGCGCGACGTCGTCGCGGTTGCCGGCGAGCTTGACGAGCACCTGGTCGGCCTCGCCGGCCAGATCGCGCAGCGTCTGGCGGTTCGCGTAGAGGATGTCGAGCACCTTGTCGGTCTCCCGCAGCGCCGGGACGCCGCGGCGGATCGTCGTCTGCAGGTCCTCGCCCCGGGCCGCCAGGCCGCCGCCGAGCTCGGCCAGGATGAGCCCGAAGCGCTCGCGTGCGGGCCGGCGCAGGATGTCGAGCACGAGATCGGGCGGGATCGTGCCGGCCGTCTGCTCGACGGGGATGACCTTCGGCGCCGGCTCGGCGTCGGTGCCCGGCCTGCAGTCCATGAAGTACTCGCCGATCAGCGACTGCGGCTTGATCTCGCAGAAGACGTCCTTGCGGAAGCCCGCGAAGTCCGGGCGGTTGATGAGGATCGTCGCCAGCGCGCGCGCCGTCTTGCGCTGGACGTCGAGCTTCTCGATCTTGCCGATCGTCACGCCCGAGGAGCGCAGATCGGAGCCCTCGGTGAGGCCGAAGGCGTTGTCGAGCACGACCGTGTAGCGCTCGCTGTCGTCCGCGCCGGCGGGGCCGACGAGGGCCCAGGCGCCGCAGGCGGCGGCGAACGCGACGAGGGTGGCGACGAGCTTGCGCCTCATGGCCCGATCGGCACCTGGCCCGGGTCGCAGTTGAAGTCCGGCGACGGCCGGTAGGGGTTCGAGCCGTCGGGCGCGCGCCGCTCGATGGCGCCCGGGCAGCGGTTGTTGCGCTTGATCTTCACGCCCGCCGACAGCAGCAGGTTGCGCAGCTCGATCGGGATCGGGATCGGCAGCGAGTCCAGCAGCGGGCCGAGCGTGAAGCCGTTGAGCTGCAGCCCGGCGCGCGAGAAGTTGCCCATCGCGTCGTATGCGCCGCTCGTCGAGAAATCGTCGAACCAGCCGACGAGGTCGGGCGCGTACGGCCGCAGGAACCCGAGCTGCGGGGCCGACCCGCGCAGCGCCTTGCGCAGCGCCGGCAGCGCCCCGGGGCGCTCCTCGCCGTTGCGCTGCGCGGTCTCGTTGGCGATCTCGTTGATCGCGGGCTGGCGGCGCAGCAGCTCGACGAGGTCGTTGTCGGCGCCGCGGCGGCGCACGCTGCGCGAGAGATCGCGGATCGTCGGCTGGGCCTCGCGCGCGAACGGCCGCAGCTGATCGAACAGCGCGATGAGCTTGTTGCGCACGACCGGCTTGGCGTCGTCGACGAGCGGGTCGAGGTCGTCCAGCGCGGCGCGCAGGTTCACGAACGTCGAGTTCGACTTGCGCATGACGGTCGGCAGCAGCCCGACGGCGAGGGCGAGGCTCTCGCCGTTGGAGGTCAGCGCGGAGGTCGTGGTCCCGAGGTTGCGCACGAGCTCGGCCAGCGCCTCGTCGCGCGAGGAGACGTCGGTGACGAGCTTCGACGTCTCCACGATGAAGCGCTCGAAGTCCGGCGTGTTGCGGTTCAGCTCGGCGAACAGGCGGCTTGTCGACGACAGCGCCGGGTTGAGGTAGCGCAGCGCCTCGTTGGCCTGGTCCTCGTTGCCGGCCTGGAAGTCGCGCAGGAACTCGACGGACTTCTGGACGCCCTTGCGCGCCTCGGGATCGAACGTGTTGAAGATCTGGTCCAGATCGACGGCGGCTTCGGTCTCGTCGGTGCCGAGCCTGCCGCCGTCGGCGATGTCGGCGCCGCCGGCCGGGCCGAGCTGGAGATCGACGTAGCGGTTAGCGACCCCCGACAGCGAGGCCTGGCGGATGACCGCCCGCGTACCGCGGCGCAGCGGGTGGTAGCCGTCCTCTGAGATGGTGAGCGTGATCTCGGCCTGGCCGTCATCCGTGAGCTCGATGTTCTTGACCGAGCCGACCGTCGCGCCGCTGACCTTGACGGCGTTGCCCTCCACGATCTGGCTCGCCGAGACGAAGCGCGCGTGCACCGTGTAGCCGCCGCCCCCGCCGAGCAGGAGCACGAGCAGGATCACGAAGGTAACGGCGACGGCCGCCACCAGCACAAGGATCCGTCCTCTCCCCTCGGCGAGACCCACTAGTGGTCCGTCCACAAACGTTTCACCCGGAACCCCGGGCGCCGATCACCGCCTGGCGGCGTCCTCGGTCGGGGCAATGGCCCTGCCATTGCGCCCTCCTTGCATCCTTGCCAGCCGGCGCCGGCATCCCGGGTTTCCAGTCGAACGTTCATGGACGGCCCACTAGAGCACCAATGTATTCCCCTGGCGTCGCAGCCAGCGCCGGTGCAGCTCGTATTCCGGACGGTGCTCGCGCAGGAGCGACCAGAAGCGCGGCGAGTGGTCCATGACGCGCAGGTGGCAGGCCTCGTGCCAGACGACGTAGTCGAGCACGGGCTCGGGAGCGAGCAGCAGGCGCCAGTTGAAGCTCATGGCGCCCGTCGAGGAGCAAGAACCCCAGCGTGTGTGCTGGTTTCGGATCGCCAGCGCGGTGTAGCTGCAGCCCAGTGCGGCGACCGCCTCGTCCAGCCGCGGGGCGATCTCGGCGCGGGCGGAGCGGCGGTACCAGCGCTCGATCGCGGGGTGGGCCGCCGAGGCGTCGGCGGGCACGTGCAGGATGTCGCCGCGGCGATGCGCGCGCGCGCGCCCGGCCTCCGGGTTCAGCGCGAGGTTCGCGCCGAGATACGGCACCGTCGAACCGCGCGCGGCGATCGCCTCGCGCACGGCGCGCGTCTCGTCCAGCCGGCGCTCGATCCACGGCCGCAGCTCGACCACGGCGGCTGCCGCGGCGCTCAGCGGGCTGTTGCGCGGCAGGACGACCTCGACACCGCTGTGCGGGTCCACGCTGACGCGTACGCGACGGGCACGATTGGATCTGCGAACCGTGTATTGGAGCGGAGACGTCATGGCGGCTATGGGCGTTCTCGCGCCCCTCCTGGGGTTCGCCCTCCCGACGACCGCCCCTGCGAGGCCCCAGATCCTGAGATTATGGGTTTCGGCCTTCGGTCATCGCAAGCCTGACATTCGGACGACCGTCACAATGCCACCCGTGCCGGAGCGCTCCATCGTCCCGCTTCCCCCCACCGTTCGCGCGCCGTTCGAGGTCTACGTCAACGGCGTCCATCAGCAGGAGGGCGCCGACTACGTGGTGCACGACCGCACGCTCGTGTTCGACCGCGAGCTGAAGAAGGAGGGCAAGCTCGGCTTCTGGCGCTGGTTCCTCGGCGCCTGGGGGGTCGGGACGTATCGCCAGAACGACTCCGTGGACGTGAGCTACGAGGTGGACGGGCGGCCGGCGCTCGTCGAGGGGCTCGAGATCGAGCCCGGCTAGGGCCGCCGCGTGGTCTTCCTGCTCGCCTTGGCGGTCGGGCTCGTCCTGGCCGACTCGTCGGTCGTCACGCTCGCGCTACCCGACATCCTGCGCGAGCTCGATACGACCGTCGCGACGGTCGCCTGGGTGCTGATCGCGTTCAACCTGGCGCTGGCGCTGGCGGCGCTGCCGGGATCGCGGATCGCGCGGGCGCGGACGCAGCGGGCGTACGTCGTCGCGCTCGTGCTGTTCGCGGCGGCGTCGATCG
>JBOGYT010000186.1:0-3829 GCA_050696955.1 Solirubrobacteraceae bacterium
CCGGGGAGCCGACGGGGCGATCCCCGAACGACAGGCGCCGCACGGAGCCGAAGCACCGGCGCGGGCTGTCCGCCGGGCAGATGCCGCCGCGGCGCCTGACGGCGACCATGCGGTCGCCCTGCGCCCACGCGATCACGGCGGCGCCGCTCGAGGCGACGGCCAGCGCCGGGCTCGCCGGCAGCTCGCCGGGTTCCAGCGTCCGTCCGAGCGTCACCGGGCGGCTGAAGGGCTTGCCCTTCTTCGCGACGGCGACCATGACAAACGGGAGCTTGCGCCCGCGCCGGCTCTCCTGCCACACGACGGTCGTGGTACCGCGCACGTCGACGCCGACGAGCGGCGCGTCGGCGATGACGTCCTTGCGCGAGACGGTACGGGTGGGGGTGAGGGCGCCGTGCGCGAGCCGGGTCCGGACGCGTACGTAGCGCAGGAAGCCGCTGCGGCCGTTCGGGTCCCGGCGCATCCGGTGCGTCGCGTGGAACCACGCGAACGCCTCGACGCCCTTGAGGTTGCCGGCGGCGTGCAGCGCGAACGAGTCGTGAAGCGGCGGGCGGGTGAGTGTCGTGGGGGCGGTCCAGGCGGCCTGGGCTGCCGGCGCTCCGAGCGTGGCGACCATCGTCGAGAGAACGAGGGTCCGCGCAATCGGAGACGTGACGATGCTGCGCGCTGAGCGAGTGGTTTCTCTCATATCCCTTCAACGGGGCGCGCCTGGCGCCCGTTGCCTGCCCTGGGTGGCGAGTCACCACACCCTGATGATCTAAGGCGCTACGCCGTGGCGAGCTTGCCGGCCTGGCGCTCCGGGCTGATCTTCACGACGTCCCAGACGAGCCCGAGGCGCTCCATCGCGCCGATCACGAGCGCACTGGGATCGAGCATGCGCTCGCAGCGGCGCATCCCGTGGGCGGCAGAGGTCGGGAACGCGTGGTGGTTGTTGTGCCACGCCTCGCCGAACGTCGGAATCGCGAGCCAGGCGAGGTTGCGCGAGTGGTCGCCGCTGTCGAAGTTGCGCTTGCCGAAGAAGTGGCACAGCGAGTTGATCGAGTACGTCGCGTGGTGCAGCAGGAGGATGCGCACCGCCCCGCCCCACAGCAGCCCGGTGAGGCCGGCCGCGATCGTCCCGCCGAGCGCGACGCCGAGCCCGAAGGGGAGCGCGAGGCCGGCGACGATCCACAAGAGCGTCGTGCGGTCGATGAAGCGGATGATCGGGTCGGCGAGCAGGTCGGGCGCGTAGCGCGCCTTGTTGCCGCGCTGGGTGTGGAGGAACAGCCAGCCGACGTGCGCGTGCCCGAGCCCGCGCAGCGATCCGACGAGGCCGCCGCCGTAGCCATGGTGCGGGCTGTGCGGATCGCCCTCCTGATCTGAGAACGCGTGGTGCTTTCGGTGGTCGGCGACCCACGAGATGATCGGTCCCTCGATCGCGGCCGTGCCGAGGACGGCGAGCACCGCTCGCACCGGCCGGCTCGTCGCGAACGCGCGGTGCGTGAAGTGGCGATGGAACCCGACGGTGATGCCGAGCCCGGTGATGATGTAGACGATCCCGAAGACGACGAAGTCATGCCAGTGCAGGAAGCTCTCCCACGCCTGCCAGGCCACGAGGCCGAGGGCGAGGATCGGGACGACGGTGACGAGGCCCGTCGCGATGCGGTCAGCGGTCTCGTTCGCGCAAGGCTCGATGTCCTCCGCGCACGGGGCGGTCTCCATCAGGAGATCCTTTCGATGAGGTGGAGCCCCGCGACCGGCCAGACGGCAGAGCCGTGGGCATCGAGAAAATACTCCGCGGCGTGGGGGTAGAACAAGCTCAGCTGAAGCTGCTCGTGCCCGTGCGGCCCTTGATCTCGGCGATCTCGCGCGCCATCGCATCGATGACCTCGTCGAGGTCGGCCATCGCGGTCGTGTCGCCGTCGCGCAGCAGCTGCGTGGCCGCGCGCGCCTCCTGCAGCCCCTCGTCCAAGCGGTCAAGCGCGGATTCGATCGATTCGACGTCCATCGACGCGAGACTACCCGTGGCTCACGCGGCGCGCAGGGCCGAGCGCAGGTTCGAGCGCGCGCGGATGACGAGCGACTTCGTCGCGGGCACGGTCGTCTCGAGCGCGCGGGCGGTCTCCGCGTGCGAGCGGCCGTCGACCTCGCGCAGCACGAGCGCCATGCGCTGGCGGCGGGGAAGGCGCCCGATCTCCGCGACGATCCGGGCGAGCTCGTCGCGCCCGCTCAGCGTGTCGACGGGATCGTCGCCGACGATCGCGTCCATCTGCGCGCCATCGTCGTAGCCCTGCGCGCGGCGCGGTGCGCGCAGCTCGTCGAGGGTCCGGTTGCGCACGATCATGTACAGCCACGCGCGCAGCGTCATCTCGCCGCAGGTCGCGCGCAGTCCGCGAAACGCGCGGATGAAGGACTCCTGCACGACGTCGTCGGCGTCGTGCCCCGTGCCGCGCAGCATCCGCGCCGCGAACGCGGTCAGCGCCGGGCGGTAGCGGCGGTGGATCTCGGTGAACGCCGCGTCGTCGCCGGCGCGGAAGCGGCTGACGAGCTGCTCGTCCGTGAGGCTGCTGAGGGGTGCGGCGGTCATGCGCGGGCTCCTTGCGGTGCGAGGTCATTGGCACGATCCCGCGGGGCGCTGCGCGCGCCCGTGCGCCCGGGGTCAGACGCGCCCACCCTGGGTGTGCGGTTGCTCAACCCAGGATGGGTTGACAAGCTCAACGTCGAGATGGCCAAGGCCGATCCATCGCCGCTCGCGCCGCACGTCGCCACGCCGGCGGAGCTGCGCGAGCGCATCGAGAAGGAGCGCGGCGGCGATCCGTTCCTCGTCCTGCGCGACGGGGAGGGCGCGCAGCGGCTCGTCGTGCTCGTGCCCGCGACGGCGCGGGTGACGATCGGTCGTAGCGCCGGCAACGACGTCGCGCTGCCGTGGGACACCGAGGTGTCGCGCCTGCACGTCGAGCTCGAGCGGCTCGGCGAGGAGTGGACGGTCGCCGACGACGGCCTGTCGCGCAACGGCTCGTTTCTCAACGGCCAGCGCATCTCGGGCCGCCAGCGCCTGCGCGACGGCGACGTCCTGCGGGTCGGGCGCACGCAGATCGCCTACCGCCTGCCCGAGCCGTCCGAATCGCGCCCCACGGTGGCCGCCGGCAGCCGGCCCGAGCTGCCGACGCTCAGCCAGCAGCAGCGCGCGGTGCTCGTCGCGCTGTGCCGTCCGTACAAGGACACCGAGCTCGCGACGCCCGCGACGAACCAGCAGATCGCCGACGAGCTCTTCCTGTCGGTCGACGCCGTCAAGGCGCATCTGCGCACGCTGTTCGGCTACTTCGGCGTCGAGCACCTGCCGCAGAACCAGAAGCGCTCCTACCTGGCGATGACCGCCCTGCAGGACGGGGTCGTGGCGCGGCGCGACCTATGAGCGCCATCCCGACACCGAAGCTCGCGCGGATCGCGATCGCGCTCATCGTGCTCGGAGCGGTGCTCATCTTCGTCATCGACTGGCTCGGCGGACTGCTCGTGATCGCCGGAGCGATCATCGGCTTCGTCCTGCTCATGCGCTTCGTGCGCGAGGCGTTCGACTGAGGCGAGCGCGACCTTTCGATCCGGGATCCGTTCACGGGTCCTCCTCCTCGAAGATCGGAACTGCCATGTCCGCCTCGCGCGTCTCGTCGACCCCCCTCAAGCCGGGCGCCGCGCTCGTCGCGCTCGCCGCCGGCCTGCTGCTCGCGGCGCCCGCGCTCGCCGGCGCGAAGACGATCGACGTCGCCAAGCGCGCGTCGGTCGTGCTGCAGGGCGAGCGCTCCGCGGATCTCGCGGGAGCGTCGGTCGCGCCGGCCGGCGACGTCAACGGCGACGG
>JBOGYT010000187.1:0-8658 GCA_050696955.1 Solirubrobacteraceae bacterium
GAGCCGTTCGCCGCTGCGGCCGCACGCGACCCCGGGCGGCTGCGGATCGCCGTCACGACGGCGATGCCGCTGGTCGAGGCCGAGCTGCACCCGGCCTGCGAGCGGGCCGCGCACGACGCCGCCGCGCTCCTCGGCGAGCTGGGGCACGGCGTCGAGGCCGTCGAGCCGCCGTGGCGCGCGCCCGGGCTGCTCGACCACTTCACCGCCGTCTTCGGCCCCGCCGTGTGCGCGCAGATCGCGTTCGGCGGCGTGCTGGCCGGCCGCGAGCCGCAGGAGGAAGACGTCGAGCCGCTCAGCTGGGCGCTGTGGCGGCGCTCGAAGGCCATCGACGCCGTCAGCGCGCACCTCGCGGTGGTGCGCCTGCAGGCGCTGGCCCGCCGCATCGTCACGTGGGCCGACCGCTACGACGCGATCCTCACCCCGGCGCTCGCCCAGCCGCCGGTGCCGATCGGCGAGCTCGATCCGTGCGGGCCCGACCCGGTCGGCACGTTCGTGCGCGGCGGGCACTTCACGCCCTACACGGCGATCAGCAACGTCACGGGCTGCCCCGCGATCTCGCTTCCCCTCTACGAGCACGACAGCGGCCTGCCGCTCGCGGTCCAGCTCATCGGACGCCCGGCGCAGGAGGGCGCGCTGCTGGCGCTTGCCGCACAGGTGGAGGCAGCCCGTCCATGGGCCGGTCGCCGCCCGGCCGTCGCCGCCGGACCCTAGACGCCGAGCACCGCGGCCATCGCGCGCGGTGTGACGCCGAGCGCGACGGCGTCCGCCGTCCCGCGCTGCGCGGTCATCGAGACCTCCATGAGCTCCGCCTCGTCCCACGTCGCGGGGGCGCGGGACTTCATGAGCGCCTCGACCGCGCGCAGCGCGCGGCTGACGATCGGCGTCGGGACGTTGAACGTCGGCCGCGCCCGACCCGCCGCGCGCAGCAGGAGCTCCACGATCTGCTGGTGCGAGAGCGTCTGCGGCCCGGCGAGCTCGTAGCGCTCGCGGCCGTCGACCGCGGAGCGGCCGGGCGCGAGCCCGAGCGCGGCGACAACGCAATCGGCGACGTCCTCGGCCCAGATCGGTTCGTAGAGTGCCTCTCCGCGGCCGCTGATCGGCATGATCGGCATGAGCATCGCGATGCGCTCCATGAGGGTCATGAAGGCGTCGCCGGGAGCGTAGACGAGCGACGGCGCAAAGATCGTGTGGCGCATGCTCGATCCCTCGACGGCGCGCTCGGCGAGCGCCTTGGCGCGCAGGAAGCGCGTGCGGTTGTGGCTCTCGGCGCCGAGCGAGCTGAAGTAGACGAAGTGCTCGACGCCGACGCGCTCGGCGGCCTCCACCATCCGCCACGTCGCGATCCCGTTGAGCTCCTCGATGGAGCCGGCGGGCTGGTCGCGGATCGACGCGGCCAGATGCACGACCGTGCGCACCCCGCGCAGGGCGTTGCGAAACGACGGCGGGTCAGCGAGATCGCCGAGCGCGATCTGCACGCGCACGCGGTCCGAGCCCAGGCGCCGCGGATCGCGGACGAGGCAGCGCACCGGCTGCCCCGCGGCCGTGAGGCGCTGCAGCAGCGCGCTTCCGACGAGACCCGTGGCACCGGTCAGCAGGAGCACGCGTGGATACTATGTCCGGCCCCCGTACGTCTCGCACCGCCCATCAAGCGAAGGAAACGAACTCTTCATGGCCTATGTCATCGCGGAGCCCTGCATCGGCACGAAGGACAACTCGTGTGTCGAGGTCTGCCCCGTCGACTGCATCCACCCGACCCCCGACGAGCCCGGCTACGACAGCGCCGAGATGCTGTACATCGATCCGGAGGAGTGCATCGACTGCGACGCCTGTGTCGAGGCCTGCCCGGTGGATGCGTGCTTCGCCGAGGACCAGCTCCCCGAGGAGTGGCAGAGCTACACGAAGATCAACGCTGAGTACTTCGCCTCGGCGGCTGACTGAACCCCGCGCCTCTCTAATCTCTATAATCTCGATCAGGAATCGGACTATAGGAGGACGGACATGAGCACCACCGATGAGTTGGTCGAGAACGCCGGCGCCTACGCGGCGTCGTTCGACAAGGGCGACCTGCCGTTGCCGCCCGCGCGCAAGCTCGCCGTCGTCGCGTGCATGGACGCCCGGCTGAACCCCTACGGGCTGCTCGGACTGCAGGAGGGCGACGCGCACGTCATCCGCAACGCCGGCGGCGTCGTGACCGATGACGAGATCCGCTCGCTGGCGATCTCCCAGCGTCTGCTGGGCACCGAGGAGATCATCCTCATCCACCACACCGACTGCGGCATGCTCACGTTCACCGACGACGAGTTCAAGCGCTCGGTGCAGGACGACGTCGGCATCAAGCCCGAGTGGGCCGTCGAGACGTTCCCCGACCTCGACGAGGACGTGCGCCAGTCGATCGCCCGCATCAAGGCGAGCCCGTTCATCCCGAACAAGGACTCGGTGCGGGGCTTCGTGTACGAGGTGGAGACCGGGAAGCTGCGGGAGGTGGAGTAAACGGTTTCGCCCTACGGTCGCCGGGACCGGCGACCTCCGCGCGACAAGTGACTTGAGTCAGGACATCAGCCTGCCATGGGCAGGCTGATGCCTGTCTTTCGTGGCTCGGGCTCTGCTGGCGCCTGCAGGATGGGCAGCTCGACGGGTGTCAGTGCGACGATCCCGCGGGCCGTCCGGCGGATCGCCTGGGCGGCGGGGTCGTCGGGGTCGGTGAAGACGAGCGGGGTGCCGGCGTCGGCCTGCTCGCGCAGCGGCATCGTCAGCGGGACCTTGCCGAGCAGCGGCACGTCGAGCTCGTCGGCGAGGTGCTGGCCGCCGCCCTCGCCGAACAGCGCGAAGCGCTCGCCCGAGGGGGCGGTGAAGCCGGCCATGTTCTCGATGATGCCGGCGATCTCGAGGTTGACCTTGCCGGCCATCTGCGCGGCGCGCCGGGCGACCTTCTGGGCCGTCGGCTGCGGCGTCGTGACGATGACGAACTTCGCCTGCGGGAGGAGCTGGGCGAGCGTCATGGAGACGTCCCCGGTGCCAGGCGGCAGGTCGACGAGCAGGTAGTCCAGCTCGCCCCAGTCGACGTCTTCGAGGAACTGCGTCAGCGCCTTGTGCAGCATCGGCCCGCGCCACACGACCGCGGCGTCCTCTTCGACGAAGAAGCCGATCGACATGACCTTCACGCCGCTTGCCTCGAGCGGCATGATCTTGCGCTCGGCCGACACCGGCGGGCGCTGCGAGCCGAGGCCGAACATGCGCGGGATCGAGTAGCCCCAGACGTCGGCGTCGAGGATGCCGACCTTCCTGCCGTCCTGCGTCAGCGCCGCCGCGAGGTTGGCGGTCAGCGTCGACTTGCCGACGCCGCCCTTGCCCGAGCCGATGCACAGGACGTTCGCGACCTGCGCCAGGGCGCCTGCGGGCAGCGAGCCGCGGCCGAGCTTCTTCTGCAGCGCGCTCTTCTCGCTGTCGGACAGCACGTCGAAGGAGACGCTGACGTCGGTGACGCCGTCGACGGTCCGCGCCTCGCGCTCGACCGCCTCGGTGAAGTGGTTGCGGATCGGACAGCCGGCGGTCGTCAGGGAGACGGTGATCGCGACCGCGCCGTCGCCGGCGATCTCGATCGAGCGCACCATGCCGAGCTCGGTGATCGACTTGCGCAGCTCGGGATCGATGACGCGCTCGAGCGCCTTGAGGATGTCGTCACGGGTCGCCATTGCCATCCATTCTAGAAAACGCCGGCGCCGCGCCCGGGAGGGAGGGCGCGGCGCCGGTTGGGGGAGGGAGTACTGCGATCTGTGAGGGAAGCTCTATGGCAGGGCGGTGATGCGCTCGGAGACCTTCGCGGCGGCGTTGCGGCCGCTCGCGACGGCGTTCTCGACGCGGGCGCTGACGAACTCGACGTTCTTCGTCACAGGCGCGGCACGGCGGTCGATGTCCTTGATCACCGACTTGAGCTCGCGCTCGAGCTTCGCGCGGCGCTGGCGCAGCTCGCGCTCGATGCGGGTGCGGCTCTTCTTGACGTCGCGCTCGATGCCCTTGACGGCGCTCGTGCCGCGGCGCTCGTAGCGGCGCAGCTCCTGCTCGGTCTTGTTGCGCGTCGAGTAGTGGGCGCGCAGCTCGTCGAGCGTGGCGGCGACGCCGTCACGAGCGATGAGCGCGGCGCCGACCGGGACGAGAACGGCCTTCTCGGCGATCACGCCGACGCGCTTGACCGGGGTCTTCATCTCCTGCCGCGCCTGCGCGGCCTGCTTGGCAGCAGTCGTACCACGGCGCGTCGCAGCGGCCTTCTTGGCCTGGGTGGACCGCTTCGTGGCGTTCGTCTTGCGCGTGGTGGCCGCCTTCTTGGCGGCAGCGCTGGAGCTGGAGGTGCTGGGGGTGCTGGGGGTGGTGGCCATGATGTGTCCCTTCTCGTGGACGACTAATGAGCTTAGTTCTAAGTTTGTTCGTGCACTGTACTACCCGAACATGTGTTTGTAAACCCCCCGGGCATAGGGGTTACTCAGACGAACAAAAGTTCGTTCTATAGGAGCGCGAGCACTTCGCGCGCGGCGCGCTCGCCGGCGCGCACGGCGCCGTCCATGTAGCCGCTCCAGTACGTCGACGTCTCGCTGCCCGCCCAGTGGATGCGACCGAACGGCTCGCGCAGCGTCGGTCCGTACTTCGACAGGACGCCGGGCGGGGCGATCCCGACCGGGCTTCCCAGCGAGTAGCGCTGGCTCGGCCAGTGAGCCTCGATGTAGCCGATCGGCTCGAGCGCGCGCCGCCCGAACGCGCGCGCGATGCGCTCCAGCACGAGCCGGCGGCGCTCAGCCGGCGGCAGGAGCGCGAACGCCCGCGCCTCGTCGCCGCCGACGAAGCCCAGCAGCGCGCCCGGCGAGCCGTCCTCCGGCGAGCTGTCGTACGTCAGGCTGCACGGGCCGACATCCGTGATCGAGGTGCCGTTGAGCCCGATGTCGCGCCAGAACGGGCGCTCGTAGATCGCCTGCACCTTGATCAGGGCGCCCTGCGGCATGCGCCGGTGGAGCTCGCGGCGCTGCTCCGGCAGCGCGGGCTCGTAGCGGATGCGGCCCGCCAGAGCGGGCGGCAGGGCGACGATGACTCGCCGCGCGGTGTTCACGTAGCGATCGGAGACGACGTCGATGCGCCCCTTGCGCTTGACGATCCGCCGCACCGGCGAGCCGGTGATGACGCGACGTCCGAGCTCGCCGGCGAGCGCGCCCGCGATCGACTGGGTGCCCCCGGCGATGCGATCCTGCTGCGCCCCGTTGCGCGTGTTGAAGTTGCGCTCGAACGTGCCGGCGTGGTGCTCGTCGCCGGACGCCGCGACGAAGAACAGCGTGAACAGCAGCGAGAGGTCGCGCGGCTCGGCGCCGAAGATCGCGCGGCACGCGACCGCCACGAGGTCGCGAAAGCGCTGCGAGCCGCTGTTCGCGCGCAACCAGCTGTCGAGCGACTGCCCGTCGTACTGCGCCGCGCGCTTGGCCTCATGCGGCGCGCCGACCGGCACCTCGGCGGCCATCTGGTTCAGCCGGGCGATGACGAGCAGCAGGTCGAGCAGGATCGCCGGGTCCGGCGGCGCGGTTCCCGTCAGCCCGGTGTCGGCGTACGTCAGGCGCAGCCCACCGGCCATGTAGACGATCTTGCCCTGGTTGAAGGCGGGGAAGACGCCGATCCCGAGCTCGTCCACGAGCCGCCTGATGTGGTTCTGCGTCGGGCCGATGAACTCGGCGCCGAGGTCGACGACCTCGCCCCCGGGGATCGGGCGGTTCAGCATCCGCCCGCCCACCCGCTTGCGCGCCTCGACGACGGCGACCGAGTGCCCCCCGCGCGCGATCTCGCGCGCCGCGACGAGCCCCGAGAGCCCGGCGCCGACGATCACGACGTCCTCGCGGCGGCGCCTGCGGCGGCGGCGCCTCGCAGCGGACTGCGCCTCGCCGGCGGTCCCTCCGACCACGGCCGCGGCCGCCGTTGCCGCCGCTCCGGCGACGAAACGCCGCCGGGTGAAGCCGTCCTCGCTCACCCGTTCAGGGTCGCCCCGCGTGGTGGCCGCTGTCAAGCGGACGCGGCGCCCGCGGCCACGCGGTCAAGCCACGCGTCGTGGTCCTTCAGCTCGTCCATCGTCGGAAGCTGCTCGGGACCCTCGAAGACGCGGTGCAGCGCGCCGGGGCCGGCGCTCGCGACGACCCCGTCGCAGAACGCCTTGCCCATCTCGTACTGGCGCAGCTTCGCGTCGAGCCCGATGAGCCGCTCGAGCAGCGCCAGGAGCGGCGAGCGCTCGCGGCGGCGGCGGTCGAGCGCGAGACGCAGCTCGGCCAGCGATGGCAGCGCGGCCTTCCCGACGACGTCCATGACGTGCTCGGCGTGGCCCTCGATGACCGCCATCACGCACTGCATGCGGTCCAGCAGCTCGCGCCTGCCCGGTCCGGCGAGCGCCGCGACGAGCCCACCCTCACGCAGGGCATCCGCCCGCTCGCGCACGTCCCGCGCGACCGGCATCCGCAGCAGCGTGCGCGGGTCGACGTTGATCTCCAGCGACGCCATGAGCTCGCTCAGCAGGCCCGCGACGTGCGGGCGCAGCCACGGCACGCCCGCGAACTGCACGGCGTGGGTGACCTCGTGGAAGGCGATCCAGGTCAGCAGCTCCTCGAGGTCGGCATCCAGGCGCTTGGCCGCCTGCTCGATGTTCGGCGCGACGAACAGCAGCCGGGGCTGCGAGGCGGGATCGATGAGGACGAACTCGTACTGCCCGAGCACGCGCTGGGAGAGGTAGCCGGTGAGCGCGCCCGCTTCGGCGGAGATGATCGCGCCGGCGGCGGAGCGCAGCGGCCCGCGCATGATGCCGAGGCCGCCCGTGAGGCGGTCGCCGAGCGGGTCGAGCAGCGCGCCCATCGACTCGACGTTCGCGGCGATCCACACCGCGCGCTGCACCGCCTCGGCGGGCGGCAGCGCGGTCGCCGGGAACAGGCCCGTGTAGGCGACGACGCGCGCCCGGGCGTCCTCGCAGATCACCGCGAGGTCACCGGGCAGCGCCACGGCCGCGGCGCCGTTGGAAGCGTTGGATCTACCGCCGCCTGAGACGGCGTTCGCGATCCGCCGCGTGAGTACACGATCGAGCACGACGACCCATCATGGCGCACGGCGCTCGCCGGCCCGCCACCTCTGCCCGTCAGACCAGCGACCGCAGCTGCGCCAGAGCCTCCGGCGTGCGCGCGGCCACGACCGCCGAATGCGGCTCCAGGTCGAGCGGCGCGCCGAGCGGGTCGTCGTAGGCCGCAAAGGCGACGAGCGCGCCGCTCTCACGGGCGATGAGCTGTGCCGCGGCGACGTCCACGGCCCGCGTTCGCCACAGCGTCAGCATGCCGTCCACGCGCGTCGGCGCGAGCTGGCACAGCGAGATCGCGATCGAGCCGATCGCGCGGACGCGGTATACGTGATCGCGCAGGCCCTCCATCGCGGGCGCCATGTAGCGCGGGTCGGAGGACTCGATCGCGACGAGCTCCAAGCGGCCGTCGCGCGTCCGGCGCTCGGGCGGCGGCGCGTCGATGCGGCGCTCGTTCAGGCAGGCGCCCTCGCCGCGCCGCGCCGTCCACTCCTCCCGCGGTCCGAAGTCGTAGACGTAGCCGAAGACGACGTCGGCCATCGTCGGGCCGTCGGCGACCGCGATCGACAGCGCGTAGTGCGACATCCCGCGCTTGGCGTTCAGCGAGCCGTCGATCGGGTCGATGACGACGAGGGTCGCGTCGTCGCCGTAGTCAACGACGCCGCGCTCCTCGCTGATCGCGGTGAAGCGCACGCCGTCGGCATGCAGCGCGTCGAGCTGCGCGAAGACCGCGTCCTCGGCCTGCGCGTCGATGACCAGCGTGCGGTCGCCGCCCTCCCCGCGGTTGCCGGTCTCGACGACGCGCTCGTGGCTCGTCGGGTGCTCTGAGAGCACCTCGCGCAGTCCCTGCGCCGCCGCGCGGCAGGCTCCGAGCCAGTCGGCCTGGAGCGCGGTCGGAGGCGGCGGCATCAGGGGCATACTAGGTGGGTGTCTACCCAATCCGTCCCCGCGGGGGCTGCCGATCTGACGCCGTCGCAGGCCCGCGCGGTCATGCATCCGGGCGGGCCGCTGCTCGTGCTGGGCGCGGCCGGGACGGGCAAGACGACCGTGCTCGTCGCGCGCTTGAAATGGCTCGTCGCGCAGGGGGCGGCGCCGGAGTCGATCCTCGCGCTCAGCCCGTCGAGCGCCGGCGCGAGCGCCCTGCGGCGCGCCATCGAGGACGCGCTCGATCGCCCGTACGAAGAGCTCGCGGTTCACGGAGTGCACGAGTTCTGCGCCCGGCTGCTGCGCGACGAGACCGCCGAGGCCGGCGTCGATCCGTTCTTCGCTGCGGTCACGGCGGCCGATCGGCTCGCGCTCCTGCTGGATCGGATGGACGACCTGCAGCTGCGACGCCACGACCTCGGCGGACGCCCGGCCGTGCTGCTGGCGGGCGTCATCGACCGGATCGACCGGCTCAAGGGCGAGTTCGTGACCGCCGGCGACTACGCGGCGTGGGCGGATGCGATGCCAGCCGACGACGACGCCCAGCGCACCCGCGCGGCCCGCGAGGTCGAGTTCGCGCGGCTGTACCTCGACCACGACCGGCTGCTCGCCGAGCGCGGCGCGCTCGATGCGGGCGAGCTCGTGCTGCGCGCCAT
>JBOGYT010000188.1:0-3311 GCA_050696955.1 Solirubrobacteraceae bacterium
TACCTCGCAGGCACGCGCTGTTGCCAAACCGCCTGCGGGCGATGTCGATCGGCACGACCGTGCCGCCGGTCGGACCCTCGAACGGCCGGCCGATGATGATCGTGCCATGCGTCGAGCCGGAGCTGCCCGGGATGATGCAGACGTTGTTCTCCGCATCGTAGGTCGAGCCCGTCGGGCAGATCTGCCCGCCCGGGTTCTGGTTGTCGGGGTCACAGACCGGTCCGTTGAAGCCGACCTTGCTTTCTGACACGACGAGGTCGAGCAGCGGCGGGCCGCTGCTCGGCGAGAGCACCTTGACGTGCAGGGCGCGCACCGTCAGCGACGCTCCCGTCCGGATCTGCTCGTCGACCTTGATGCTGATGAGGTTCGGAGCGACGGACAGCAGGTTGGCGAGCGCGTTGACGAGCGGATTGAGGTTGCTCGTGTTGATGCCGACGACCGTGCTCGTACCTTCCAGCTTGGGCGTCCGCCCCGAGCACGAGGCGGTGGCGGCCGACGTTGCGACCTGCACGTTGAGGGCAGCGCCGAGAGTGAGGCCTTCGACCGTCGCGCTGCTCGCGACCTTCTGGTTGATCGCCTTGCCGAGCTCGGGCTCGATCTTCGTCCGCGCATTCGCCGTCTGCAGGCCCAGCGACGTCTGCGGAATGCCGATCGGCGTCAGCAGGTTGCCCGCTCCGACGTCCGCGTCGGCGCATTGGGCGTTGTCCGGGTTGGCGCCGTTGGCCGTGTTGGGCTTGCCGTTGGCGACGATCGGCTCGACGCGGTTGTTGCCGCCGACCGAGGCGTAGCTCGTGCTCGCCCGGCACTTCCAGACCGGCAGCCCGGTGAACGACTGCGCACTCGGCACGATGACGAGTGTCCCGACAACGGCTATGACGGCCGTCAGAGCACTGCGGTACATAGGTTGACCCCTCGCTGATTTGGATGGCGCCGCCCCCGCCCCCACGACGCGTTGTCATGGATGGTGCTGTCCAGAAGCCGTCGCGTCAACGATCGGGTGCGAATTAGCCGAATGTTGGCTTTTCCCGGCGCGCGCGCTGGCCGATAGAGGGAGTGACCGGTTCCTGGCGACGAAGGGCCAGTTTCCGGTCGGATAGCGGCTCGTTCATGGGGCACACCAACCAGGCACACACTCCGAGCATCCCGCCGACGGATCCCGCCGCCCCCGGAGCGGCGCCATTGCTGGCTCATAACGACGAGCTTGCCGCCGTCGTCGCCGACCTGCAGCGACGCGCGCTCTACGACGGCCTGACCGGCCTGCCCAACCGCAGCCTGTTCGACGATCGCCTCGACCAGGCGCTTGCCCGCCTCGCGCGTGCGCGTGACTGCCTGGCGGTGTTGTTCGTCGACATCGACGGCCTCAAGGCCGTCAACGACAGCCTCGGACACGACGCGGGTGACGAGATGCTGTTCGCGGCGGCGCGCCGGCTGGTCGCGGCGGTCCGAGAAACCGACACCGTCGCGCGGATCGGCGGCGACGAGTTCCTCGTCGTCGCGTGCGGCCTGTCGGGCGTCAACGAGGCCACGCACGTCGCGCAGCGGCTCGAAGACGCCTTCGAGCGGCCGCTGCACGCGGGCGGTGAGGATCTTCCGGTCTCGGCGAGCATCGGCGTCGCGACGACCTCGGACGCGGCCACGCCCGCGCACGAGCTCGTGCGCATGGCCGACGTCGCGATGTACCGCGCGAAGGCCAACGGCGGCGGCTGCTGGGTGCGCTTCGACGATCGCATGGCGAGAGAGGTCGGCGCGCGCCTGAAGGTCGAGGGGGAGCTGCGCGTGGCTCCCGGGCGCGACGAGCTGAGCGTCCACTACCAGCCGATCGTGCGCCTCGAGGACGCGACGGTCGTGGGCTGCGAGGCGCTCGTGCGCTGGAACCATCCGCGCCGCGGGCTGCTGTCGCCCGACGCGTTCATCCCGCTGGCGGAGGACAACGGGCTCGTCGTCCCGATCGGCACGTGGGTGCTCGACGAAGCCTGCCGGCAGGCCGCGGCGTGGCGCCAGCGCGGCATCGACATGTCGATCTCGGTGAACGTCTCGCCGCGCCAGCTCAACCAGCCGGACTTCGTCGACATCGTCCGCCAGACGCTCTCGCAGCGGGGGCTGCCGGCGCCCTCGCTGTGCCTGGAGATCACCGAGACGGCGATGGTCCGCCGCCTCGAACGCCTCGCGCCGCGGCTGGAGCGGCTCAAGCGCCTCGGCGTGCGCCTCGCGATGGACGACTTCGGCCGCGGCTTCTCGTCGCTGAGCCACCTGCGCGGGCTGCCGATCGACGTCATCAAGATCGACGGCTCGTTCGTCGACAGCGTCTCGGTCGTCGGTCCGGACCGCGCGATCATCGCCGCGATCGTCTCGCTCGGCCACGAGATGGGGCTGACGGTCATCGCGGAGCACATCGAGCGCGACGACCAGCTCGCGGCGCTGCGCCGGCTCGGCTGCCCCCTCGGGCAGGGCTACCTGTTCGCGCCCCCCAACCCGCCGGAGGCGCTCGACCTCGACGGCTTCGACGCGCGCGGCCGCCCGGGCTTCGGCGACCCGTACGTCATCCGCGAGTTCATGCGCCAGATCGGCATCCCCGCCCGGATGGGCCCATGATCGCCGCGGTCGCCGCGCTGAACATCGTCCTCGGTCTCGTCTACTTCCAGTACGGGACGATGACGCTCATCGAGCTGCGCCGTCACTGGCGCGAGAACGGGCTGTCGCGCTTCGGCGTCGCGTGGGTGCTCATGGCCTTCACGTGCGGGCCGCACCACTTCGTCCACGGGATCCACATGGCGGCCGAGGGGCGGCTCGCCGGCTCGCTCGACCTCGTCGCGACGCTGATCGCCTTCCCCGCCGGCGTCATCTGGTTCCTGCTGCGCGTGGAGGCGTTCCGCGGCGGGCGCGGCGATCGCTTCATCCCCGGCAGCCCGCTGTGGATCGTCGCGCTGCCGACGCTGTTCGCGGTCTACGTCACGGCCGTCGTGATGGCGATGATCCACGCCGGCAGCTCCGGCCCGCACGAGTTCGCGATGGCGATCCCCAACCTGCTGCTCGTCCCGATCTACGGGCTGATCGGCTTCTACGTGACGCGGACGCAGATCCACAACCGCCGCCCGCTCGGGGGCTGGTCGCTGTCGGGCGTCTCGCTCGCGGTCATCTTTCCCACGTGCGCGATGATGCACGGGGTCTTCGCCTACTACTCGGTGACCGGGGCGTACGGGCCCGATGCGCACAACTTCGTCGTCGACTGGCTGTCGGTGCCGGCGGCGCTGTACTTCCTGCGCGTGGTGCTGTCGCTCTACAGCGGCAACGCGACCGATTGGAACCGCATG
>JBOGYT010000189.1:0-6391 GCA_050696955.1 Solirubrobacteraceae bacterium
CGCCCGGGTGGCCCCGGCCGGGTATACAGGCCCGGTGCGCGCGCTCGTCGCAGGAGCCACCGGGTTCATCGGCACCGCCCTCACGGAGCGCCTTCTCTCCGACGGCGCCGACGTGCGCGCGCTCGTACGCAGCGCGGGCCGCACCCGCCACCTGCCCGCCGACGCGATCGAGCTGCACGAGGGCGACGTGCTCGAGCCCGAGACGCTCGCCGGCGCGGGGGAGGGCGTCGACGTCGCCTACTACCTCGTGCACTCGATGGGTCGCGGTGGCGGTGGCGGCGACTTCGAACAGCGCGAGCGGCGCGCGGCCGAGGCGTTCGCCCGGATGTGCGCCGAGGCCCACATCGGACGCGTCGTCTACCTCGGCGGCCTCGGCGACAAGCCCGGCTCCAAGCACCTGCGCAGCCGCCACAACACCGCGCTCGCGCTCGCCGAGCACGGACCGCCGCTGACGTACTTCCGCGCGAGCATGGTCGTCGGGGCCGGCAGCGAGTCGTACCGCACGCTGCGCCACCTCGTCGCCCGCCTGCCGGTCATGATCACGCCGCGCTGGCTCTCCACGCCCACGCAGCCGATCGACATCGACGACGTCGTCGCCTACCTCGCGGCGGCCCTATGGATCGAGGGCTCGCGCGGGCGCGAGATCCAGATCGGCGGCCCGGACGTGCTGCCGTACGCGCAGATGCTCGATCGCATGGCGGTGGCGCTCGGCAAGCGTCCGCGGCCGAAGCTGCCCGTGCCGCTGCTGACGCCGTGGCTGTCGTCGCTGTGGATCGGGCTCGTCACGCCCGTCGACGCGCAGGTCGCGCGTCCGCTCATCGAGGGGCTGGCCACCGAGACCGTCGTCACCGATCCCAGCGGCGCCGCGCTGTTCGACATCGAGCCGATCGGCTTCGACGCCTCGCTGCGCAAGGCGGTCGCGGCCGAGCGCGGGGCCGTCGCTGCATGACGTCGCCTACGAGTTGCGGGCACTCCCCTCGTGCCCTCATCATCTGAGCCCGTGCGCAGCCGGCTGATCATCGCCCTGCTCGTCGGCGCCGTGGCGATCGCGGCGCTCACCCCGAGCGCGGGCGGGGCACCCAGCGCCGGCTCCGTGCGCGCGAAGGCGACGAGCTGGGCGGAGAGCCAGCTCGGCCATCGCGAGGTCGGGACGTCGAACTGCTCCTCGCGGATCAACAAGTGGGAACGCGACATGGGCTTCAAGGTCCCGCCCTGCAAGGTCTGGTGTGGGGCGCTGGTCCACCAGGCGTTCCTGCGCGCCGGCGTGAAGCTGTCGCCGCGGATCATCAACCCCGACAAGTCCTACTCCGACGCCGTCGCCGGCAAGCGCAAGCTGCGGCGCATCTCGATCTCCCAGATCCGGCGCGGCGACATCGTCTTCTACCTGTTCCGCACGGACATGCGCGCATCGCATCTCGGCATCGCCCGCGGCAAGCCGAGCGGCGGCAAGCTGAGGACGGTCGAGGGCAACACCTCGCACGCCGTGCGCTTCAAGACCCGCGGCACGCAGTACATCGTGCTCGCCGCGCGCGTCGTTGCGTAGGACGACGCGGCGCTCAGACGTCCATACCGCGGCGCTGGTCGACCGCCACGGACGAGCCGGTATGGAGCTTGGCGACGGCCTTCATCTCCCCCGCGGACGCGGCGACCGCGACCGGGGAGTCGAGCGGGTGCGTGTCGGTGCGCGCAATGCCGATCGAGATCGACATGAGCGGGGCCCGATGCAGCTGGCGCCGCCGGTCCCACACCTCGACCCAGCCCTGCTCGCGCTCCGCGGCGTCGTAGAGGCCGGGAGCCACCGCGTCGAAGCGCTCGATGAATTCGCGCGCGAGCGGCTCGGCGAGATCGGGCGCCGTCAGCACGACGAAGTCGTCGCCGCCGATGTGCCCCGCGAAGTGCTGCGGGCTCGGCGCAGCGTCCAGCGCGTCCAGGAGCGCCTCAGCGGTGGCGCGGATCGCGAGATCGCCGCGCGCGAAGCCGTAGTGGTCGTTGAAGGCCTTGAACGCGTCGACGTCGGCGTGCATGCAGGCGAGGTGCCGGCCGGCGGAGAGGCGCACCGCGATCTCGCGCAGGATCGCGGCGTTGCCGGGTAGCCCGGTCAGGGCGTTGAGGTCGCGCAGCATCGCCGCGCGTTGCAGCGCGAGCTTGACCCGCGCGACGAGTTCGGCGGGCGCGACCGGTTTGACGAGATAGTCGTCGGCGCCCGCGGCGAGGTGCGCGACGACCGAGTCGACGTTGCCGTTGGCGGTCAGCAGGATGACCGGCGTGGAGCGCGCGCGGTAGTCCTGGCGGATCTCGGCGAGCGCCCCGAGCCCGCTCAGCTTCGGCATCGAGAGGTCCATGAGGATGACCCCGGGGCGGTAGACGATCGCCAGTCGCACGCCCTCCTCGCCGTCGTGGGCGAGCCGGCATTCGAAGCCCGCAGACTCGAGCACGCGACGGAGGATCTCGCGCGTCGGCTCGTCGTCTTCGACGATGAGCACCGTGCCCGCGGCCAGCGCGGGAGGGCGAGCTGTGTCTGGCGTGACCTGATCCTTGGCTGTCAGCATGCGATCCTTCGCAGCGGGTCTGGGCTCTCCATCGGCGTCTACGCGGCGCGACATGAGCCCATCGTGGATTCAAGCGCCTCGCGGCCAGGGCCGATGACCCCAACATGGCCCGTCAGCGCCTTCGCTTCTCAGTGCCCGCGTGCCCCGTCGCGCTGCTCGCCGCGCCGGAGCGATGATGCGCCCGCTGTCGAGCGCGGTGCACCTCGCACGCCGATCGCGCGGGCGCGTCTCGCGGCGGCCGTATCGCTGGGCCGCGGCCGTCCTCGCCGTGCTGATGCTCGGTACCGCCGTCGCGACGATCTACACGGTCAGTGTGCAGCGCGAGGACCAGCGGCAGCGGACCGACCGCGACGCCGCCCGGACGGTGGACGCCCTCGATCGCCGGCTGGACGCCTACGGGGAGGTGCTCGTCGCGCTGCGCGGGCTGTTCGAGGTCGATCCCGCGCCGTCGGCGGAGCGCTTGCGGCGCTTCGTGCGCAGCCTGCAGATCGAGACGCGCTACCCCGGCATCCAGGCCGTCGCGTTTGCGCGCGCGGATGAAGACCGACGATCCCGGCGCAGGGCGGTCGTCACGCACATCGAGCCGCTGCCGGGCAACCGGGAGGCGCTGGGCTTGGATCTCGCGAGCGATCCGCGGCGCTCCCAGGCGATCCGCGCGACGCAGAGCACCGGCCGGCCCGCCGCCACCGCGCCGCTGCAACTCGTGCAGGAGTCGCGCCGCCGCAAGGGGTTCGTGCTGATGCTCGCCGCGCGCCGTCAGGCCGGGCCGCTCACGAGCGCGCGCAGCGGGCGTCTGTCGGGCGTCGTCAGCGCCGCGTTCGACATGGACACGCTCGTCGACGCGATCCTCGGCCCCGATCGCCGCGACTTCGACCTCGAGATCTACGACGTCGGGGTGAGCAGCGCCCGCGATCACGCCGCCCCGGCGCGCGCGAACGTCGCCTACGGCCCGGGGCCCGGGGCCGGCCACAGCCGCCGCGCCGACGGTCTCCACGCGGTGCTGCGCCCGCTCGACGTCGGCGGCCGGCGCTGGATCGTCTACTACGCGCCGCGCACGGGCATCGGCGTGCCGGTCGGTCCGAACGTGTGGCTCGTCGCCATCGGCGGGACGCTCGGCAGCCTGCTCGCCGCCTGGCTGTTCTTGACCCTCGCTCGCGGGCGCGCGCGGGCGCTCGCGCTGGCGAGCCGGATGACGCGCGAGCTCGAGCACAGCGTGCGCCATACGCGCGAGATCCTCGCGAGCGCCCCCGACGCGTTCGTCGCGCTCGACCAGCTCGGACGCATCACCGACTGGAACCCGCAGGCGCGGGCGATGTTCGGCTGGCAGCGCCAGGAGGTGTTCGGGCTGACGCTGACCGACACGCTCCTGGCCGAGCGCGATCGTCCCGCCGTGGAGGACATCCTGTCCGGGGAGGAAGATCACGCCAGCGACCGGCTGCTCGAGTTGTGCGCGCAGCATCGCGACGGGCGCGAGCTGCAGATCGAGCTGTCGCTCGCCTCGATCGGCACCGCCGCCGGTCGGACGTTCAACGTCTTCGTGCGCGACATCAGCGACCGCGTCCACGCGCAGCGCAAGTTCGAGCAGTTCGTCGAGTTCGCGCCGGACGCGATCGTCGGCGTCGGACCGGACGGCGCGATCGTGCTCGTGAACGCCCAGGTGGAGGCCGTCTTCGGCTACACGCGCGCCGAGCTGCTCGGCCAGCGCATCGAGGTCCTGATCCCCGAGCGCTTCCACGGCGTCCACGTCGGTCATCGCGGCGGGTTCTTCGCCGATCCGGGAACGCGCCCGATGGGCGCCGGGCTGACGCTCTTCGCCCGCCGCAAGGACGGATCGGAGTTCCCGGCGGAGATCAGCCTGTCGAGCATCGAGACCGCCGACGGCACGCTCGCGACCGCGGCGGTGCGCGACATCACCGAGCGCGAGCGCATGCAGGCCGAGCTGCGGCGCAGCAGCCGCTACTTCGAGCTGTCGCGCGACCTCGTCTGCACCGCCAGCCTCGACGGCTACTTCCAGCAGCTCAACGCCGCCTGGACCGACACGCTGGGCTGGAGCGAGGAAGAGCTGCGGGCGCTGCCGTACATCGAGTTCGTCCATCCCGACGACCGCGAGAACACGGAGCGCGAGACGGCGCGGCTCGCTCGCGGGCACCTCACGGTGTCGTTCGTCAACCGCTACCAGACGCGCGGCGGCGGCTGGCGCTGGCTGGAGTGGAACTCGACGGTGGCGCCGGGGGAGGAGCTCATCTACGCGTCGGCCCGCGACATCACCGAGCGCGCGCTCGCGGAGGCCGCGCTGGCCACGAGCGAGCGCCAGACGCGCCAGATCCTGGAGACGGCGCACGACGCGTTCGTGTCGATGAACGCCGGCGGGCTGATCTGTGAGTGGAACTCGCAGGCGGAGGCGACGTTCGGCTGGGCCGCAGAGGACGTCATCGGGCGACCACTCGCCGACACGATCATTCCCGCGCGCCAGCGCGATGCGCACCGGCAGGGCATCGAGCGCTTCCTTGCGACCGGCGAGGCGAAGGTGCTCGGCCAGCTCACCGAGCTGACGGCGCTTCATCGCGACGGGCGGGAGTTCCCCGTCGAGATCACGATCTCGCCGCTGAAGACCGACGACGGCTACCTCTTCAACGCCTTCCTGCGCGACATCACGGAGCGCACCCGGACCCAGGAGCAGCTCGCGCTGGCCCACCAGCAGGCCGTCCAGGCGTCGCGGATGAAGTCGGATTTCGTCGCGAACATGAGTCACGAGATCCGCACGCCGCTCAACGGCATCATCGGCCTGACCGGGCTGCTGCTCGGCACGGACCTCGACGAGGAGCAGCGCGACTACGCCGAGTCCGTGCAGGCCTCGGGCGACGCGCTCATGGCGGTCATCTCGGACATCCTGGACTTCTCGAAGATCGAGGCCGGCAAGCTCGAGCTCGATGACCATCCCTTCGAGCTGCACGAGGTCGTCGACGGCGTGTCGTCGATGCTCGCGATGGAGGCGCACGAGAAGGGGCTCGATCTCATGGTGTGGGTCGACGACGACGTGCCCGACGAGGTCCGCGGCGACGGCGCGCGCATCCGCCAGGTGCTCGCGAACCTCGCGACGAACGCGGTGAAGTTCACCCACGACGGCGAGGTCGTCATGCGGATCACGCTCGAGCGCGCCGACAACGGCGAGGGCGACGGCATGGTCGTCGTGCGCTTCGCCGTGGAGGACACCGGCATCGGCATCGCGCCGGCGGCGGCCGGTCACATCTTCGACTCGTTCTCGCAGGCCGATACATCGACCACGCGCGAGTACGGCGGCACGGGCCTCGGGCTCGCGATCTCCAAGCAGCTCGTCGACCTCATGGGCGGCCGGATCGGCCTGGAGAGCACGCCCGGCAGCGGCAGCACGTTCTGGTTCACCGTCCCGGTGGCGGTCGTGGCCAGCGACGGCGAGCCGCTGCACCCGCGGCGTACGAACTTCGCCGAGATCCGCGTGCTCGTCGTCGACGACAACGCCACGAGCCGCACGATCCTCGAGCACAAGCTCGTGTCGTGGGGCATGAGCTGCGACAGCGCGGCCGGCCACGACGAGGCGCTGGGCATGCTGCGCGCCGCCGCGGCCGTCGGGCGCCCCTTCGGACTCGCCTTGCTGGACTTCAACATGCGGGGGAAGAGCGGGCTGGAGCTCGCCCGCGCGATTCTGGCGGCGCCGGAACTCGCCTCGACGCGGCTGATGATGCTGAGCTCCTCGAGCGCCGAGCGCGAGGCTGCCGCGCAGGCCGGCGTGCAGGGCGTCGTCACGAAGCCGGTGCGCGGCTCGCGCCTCGCGCAGGAGCTCGCGCGCGTGCTCGGCGCCGGCC
>JBOGYT010000190.1:0-18040 GCA_050696955.1 Solirubrobacteraceae bacterium
GACCGCAAGCGCAGCGATCGCGAGTAGGCACAGCGCGACGCGCAGCAGGACCGGCGCCGCCAGGCCGGCGCGCAGCGCCAGCGCAGCGCCGAGGCACACGATCACCCACCCGACGCGCCCACCACGGGCCGCCGGATCAGCGTGCTGCATCCGCTTGATCACAAGCCAGGCGAGCGGTGCCAGGACGATCGCGAGCGCGACGATGAGCATTGCACTCTGACCTTAGCTCCCCGCGGACACCCGGCGGAGCAATCATCACGAGAGGTGACGGCCGGCACGATCCTGCCAGCCGCGCGAAGGCATCAGCGCGCGCGACGGCGCGGACGTGGCGCGCTGTAGAGGCGCGCGAACTGCGACTTCACGACTGTGGGAGGCAGGCGCCGGGTGTCCGTGGAGGACAGCAAGGACCGCATCCGCCGGTACATCGAGCCGATCGACGCGAACGAGTCGGGGGATTGGAGCATGCTCGACGAGTACATCGCCGAGGACTTCGTGGCGCACAACCCGCTGATCCCGGGCGTGACGTTGGACCGGGAGGCAATGAAGCAGGCCGCCGAGATCTTCCGGGTCGCTACGGCCGGGCGCCACCAGATCACAATGCAAGTCGCGGAGCACGATCTCGTTGTCAGCCACATCCTCGGTTGCGCGCATCACAGTCGTCTCACGAACTACGATGGAGCTCGTGCCAACGGTCCATGTCGTCGATGAGACTCCCGTGGCGCCGGAGCTGGTCCTGGAGGCCGCGCGGGATTACATCTTCAAGCCGGGGAGCACCTGGGAGATTAGGGCGACGCCGCGAGACGGCGGCAGCCGGGTAGAGGTGATCGGCGTCCGCCACCTGCGTGGCTTCAAGGGTCGGATGCTCGCGCCGTTCTTTCCCCTCGGCCTCGCCAGGCGGTCGGTGGCCGAACACCTGCGCCACTTCCTCTCCAAGGTCGAGGAGCGCGCGTCCGAGGCATCGTAGAACTGGGCTGCTGCCTGAGCCGTAGACCGTCGAGACGGTGTCTCAGGGCTGTGCCGAGAGTGCCGGATCCGTCGGGAGCGGAAGTCCGGCGACGCGCCGGCAGAGTGCTCTTGATCCGTGTCAGATGCCGGCTTCGAGCCGCGCTTTGAGCCTCGCGTGATCCTGCTCAACCTCCTTGGCGGCACCCCGGCGCGCGATTGGAGCGACGAGCTTTCCGAATCCGTGGCCCTGCAGGTCGAGCTGGAGGCTCACGCGCGAGCGTGATTCGTCGCCGACTGGCTCGACTGTGAGTGTGGCGACCGGCCGCACCGGACCTGTCGTCCCCCGGAAGGAGAGCTTGCGCGGCGGATCGTGCTCGGTGACCTCGAAGGGGAGGCCGCGTGGGCCGCCTCGCTCCGTTGCTTGGGCTTCAGCAGATCGGCGTCGAGCTACCTGGCTGGGGATCGGCACAGGTTCTCGGCGTCCTGCTGCGACATCGCCTGTCGAGTATCTCGCTCCTTCGGGAGCAATTGTCAAGAGTTGTGGATGAGGCGATGAAAGTGCCAGTCGCGGGCGAGATTGGCGACCGCCTTGCTTGGGCTCGTTGAGCCCGCGGTTCTTCAGATCGCGCATCACGGTCGCCCACGACTCGGTGCGCGCACGCCGGAGAGCAGCTGCTCGGGATCCGCGCGACGAACACGAGGTTCAAACGGAAGGCATTGCGATCCATCGCGTCCGTGACGGCAAGATCGTCGAGTACTGGTCGGTCACCGACGTTGCGCGCGTACTGCAGCAGGTGGGCGCACTGCCAGGACCGCCGCCCTGACGCCACCTCGCAGCCGCGCGCCAAGCACAAGCTCTGGCAAACGGGTTGACCGCGGGGAGCCGGTCCCTGCCGAGTCAGGGGCGCAGTCTGACGCGGTCGCCTGGCTGAAGCTCGGTTGGTTTGAGCTTTGGGTTGAGCTGCTGCAGCTTGGTGATGCTGTGACCGGTTTTGGCCGCGATCGAGCCGTAGGACTGCCCGGTGCGCACCGTCCAAAAGCGCGGCCCCTTGCGCTTGGGCTTGGGTGGGGGGACATGCAGACGCAGCTTCAGCCGCGTTCCGGGAAGCAGCGCGTTGGGATCGGTCTTGGGGTTGAACGTCTCGAGCTGCTCGATGCTCAGCCCGGTCTTCTCCGCGATTTGCGCATAGGTCTGGCCACGCTTGACGGTCCAGTAGACCGGGAGCCTGCGAGTCGCTGCGTCTTGTCCACTCGCGCCGCGCGTACCCGAGCCCGACCCGTCGAGCGACGTGACCGCCACGACGACGATCGCCACCAGCAGCGCGATCAACACGCCGGGCACGAGGACATGCAACGGCAGACCTTCCCGGTCGACGCCTTCGCGCTGCAGGTCCTCATGGTCGGGAGCCGGCATCACACCCCAGTCGAAAAAGCGATGTCGCGCCCGCCCGACGACCCATCGCCCGCCATCAGGGTGCCATAGCGCGCGACCCTCCGAGCCGGTGCCGTCCCGCGCGACAAGCCGCACTCCGTTGCGACGCTGGCCAAGCGTGCACATCGTCTCTATGAAAGTGGGCGGGGGGTCTCATCCCGCCGGAGTCGATGACCGCCAAGTCGCGAGGATCGACCAGGATCTCATCGGCGGCAGTGGCTTTCCATGCGCGCGAGGTCGTCCTCGAGCTTCTGCCCGATCAGCGCTTTTAGCCGTCCCTTCGTGGTGGTGTGGGCTGTGGGGTCAGGCGTCCGAGCAGGAGCATGACGCGCTGTTCGAATTCTGCGGGTGTGATCCTTCGCTTGGTGAGAAGCGCGGTGCCGGCGCCTAGCCGCAGCCGCTCGCGGTCTGTGTCGTCGAGCTCGCTGGCGGGGTAGAGGACCATCGGCACGCTGCGCAGGCGTTCGTAGTCGCGCATCCAGTCGACGCTTTGGAGGCCGCCCTCGGGCGCGCCGATGTCGAGCACGAGCAGGTCGGGGGTGACCCGCTGGCTCAGCGCGATCGCCTCGGCGCCGCTGGTCGCGTTGAAGCTCTGGACGCCGTGGCGCTCGAACATATCGCTGAGCACTTTGGCCAGTTCCGGGTCGTCCTGGACGACGAGCGCCTTGAACGGCTCGTCGCGAGAGTTGACCGCGCGCTCGAGTGCCTCAAAGAGCGCCTGCTCGTCAAGCGGCTTCCCGATCCAGTCTACGACCGGGCCAATGGGGGCCTCGGTTTCGGCCTGTGTGAGCACGCTCAAGATCACAATTGGGATGTCGTTGGTCTGCGGGTGTTGCTTGAGCGCCGCGGCGGTCTCCCAGCCACTCATGCCGGGCATCAGCAGGTCGAGCAGGATCACGTCGGGACGCTCGGCGAGGGCGCGCTTGATCGCCTGCTCGCCTGAGTGCGCGGGGATCACGCGGTAGCCGCGCTGGGCGAGCATCGCCCGCACGACCTCGACGACCGACGCGTCGTCATCGCAGACCAGCACGAGCGGGCCGTCACCAGTGTCTGCCTCGTCGTGGGCGATCGTCGCGTGGCTGACGGCGGGCAGCACGAAGGAGAAGGTGCTGCCCGCCCCGAGCTCGCTTTGGACCCAGATGCGCCCGCCATGGCGCTCGACGATCGTGCGGCAGATCGCAAGCCCCAGGCCGGTGCCCCCTTTTTCGCGCGAGTCGGAGGCGTCGACCTGCTGGAAGCGCTCGAAGATTGATTCGAGGTTCTCGGCCGGGATGCCGCGACCATGGTCGCTGACCTCAAACAGCGCCTCATCTCCCCGTCGCGCTGAGGACACGTGCACGGTGCTGCCCGCTTGGGAGAACTTGATGGCGTTGCTGATCAGGTTCGTCAGGGTCTGAAGCACGCGGTCGGGGTCCGCGCGCAACGACACCGGCTTGCCTTCGACGATGAGGCTCACGTGCGCGTCGGCGGCCAGCTGCCCGACGCTCTGGGCGGCGCGCTCGATCAGCTCGGCGCCATCACATGGCTGCTCATGCATATCGATCTCGCCCGAGCCGATGCGCTCGATGTCAAGGATGTCGTTGATCAGACGCACGAGCCGGTCGGTGTTCTGCACGGCGATCTCGACCATCCGCTGGCCCTTGTCCGGCAGCGCCCCGAGCACGCCTGCCTGAAGCAGCCCGAGCGAGCCTCGAATCGACGTCAGGGGGGTCCTCAGCTCGTGGCTGACGACCGAGATGAATTCGTCCTTGGCGCGCTCAACCGCACGGCGCTCGGTGATGTCCTGCCCCGTCCCGAGCATCCTGAGCGGCGTTCCGTCGTCTGCGTGGATGACCTCGCCACGGATGTGAGCGACTCGCACGGTACCGTCCGGGCGAACGATGCGATGTTCAAGCGAGAAGGGCCCGCCCGTCTCATGGGCCCGTTGGACGTCGGCCCGCACGGTCGCGCGATCCTCCGGGTGCACGCATGCGAGGAAGTCATCAAAGGTCATCGGGTCCTGGCGCGGCTGAAGGCCATAGATCCGATAAAGCTCGTCGGACCACTCGGTCAGATCGGCGGCGATGTCCCACTCCCAGCTGCCGAATTCTCCGACCGCCTGCGCGTCGATCAACTGCCGTCGCTGGCGCTCGAGGAGCGCCGCGGCTGCTTTGCGCTGCGTGATGTCGCGCACGAAGGCGTTGAAGGAGTAGCCCTCCTCGGTATGAAGCGGGGAGATCGTCAGCTCGATCGGGAACTCGCGTCCGTCGCGGTGCAGCGCCGGCAGCTCCAGGAGTCGGCCCAGGACCGGGCCCTCTCCGCTGACGAGGAAACGCTCGAGGCCGCGCCGGTGCGCGTCGCGGTGGCGTTCGGGGATGATCGTCTCGCCGAGCTGGCGGCCCAATACCTCCTCGCGCGACCAGCCGAATATGGCCTGCGCCTGTGGGTTCCAGTCGGTGATCGCGCCGTCGCTGTCGATCGCGACAAAGGCGTCATGAGCAGTCTCGAGGATCTGGCGCGTCTTCCGCTCGCTGGCGGCGAGCCGCTGCTGGGCTCGCCGCTCGCGCTCGAGCAGCAGCAGCGAGTCCAAGGTCAAGCTCAGCACGCGCGCCATCCCGCGCAGCAGCTGTATCTCCTCGCGCGTAAAGCCATCCGTGCCCTGGCGCGCGACCAGCAGCCGCTCGGTCTGGCTCACCGCCACGATCGCCAGCGAGCAACGTCCCAGCACCGGCAGGTTCGCTGGCCCGTCGCGTCCGGCCGCCGCGCCGATCAGCTGCGCCGTGGGCTCGTTGTCGGCGGGAAAGCCGACCGAAGCAGCGACCGCGTCGCCCCGAACCAGGGCGGCAACCTCGGCGTCCAGACTCTCCGCGGCGCGCTCGACGGCAAGGCTGATCGCGCACTGCGATTTCTGTGGCGCGGAGACCGCGGCGAGAAACTCCGCGAGCTGCTGAGCTGACCAACTCGAGGGCGACGCCGCCATTACCCGACCGCGAGGACGACGAGCGTCTGGTTGTGAAAGCCGCTCACCCCGCGCGTGCGCGCGATCTCCCCGTAGGTGTAAAACCCTGCCACCGGCGCGCCTCCTGCCAGCTCGGCGATCCGATCGACCTCGCGCGCAATTCCCGCCTCGCCAAGCACCCCGCGGCGCGCGATGCAGTCAAACGCGATCATGCCCAGCGGAGCACGACCGTTCAGTGGCGCGAGCGCCGCCTGACAGGCCGCATCGGTCGCGTCCAGCACAGAACGCTCATCGCCCTCCATAAACCACACCAGCGCGCCCTGGGGAACCTCCGCGATGCAGCCAAGCGAGCGATCGTCGAAGTTGGCCTCGCCGATGAAACGCACCTGCTCCTCACCGCGGCGGTCCAGTCCTAGCGGATGGGTAAGCGCGAAAGCGGTGAACGCCGCCGGCTCATGCCGTGCGGCCTCCGGGGCGCCAAGACGCTCGAGGTAGACGTCGAGCGCAGCCCCCTCCTCAAGCGCGTACACGCGGTTCTCGCGGCTCTCGCTGACGAGCATCGGCTCTCCCACGCGGCGCCATCCGTGACGCACCCCGATACCTAGCGGCGCGTCGGAGGCGATCGCAGCGGCCACGACAGCGTCGCGCAACACGCGATCGCCGTGTAGCTGAAACGTTCGCGTCATCTTCAGATCATCGCCGGCGCAACCACCAACCAACGGCACGCCTGCTCCCAGCTCCCCATACGCGCCGCGGACGATCTCCTGCTGATCGCCGGCCAGCCCATCGGTCAGCAACATCAGCGCCCTGTGCGGGCGATCCGGCAACCGCGATGCGCAGCGTGCCGCTTCTGCACCAGCCTCGCGCAGCCGACCCGAGACCTCGGTCACAGCAGCGGTCGCCACCGCAAAGCCCTCCCCGCCAATCGCGATGACCACCACGCCGGCATCCCCAGGACCGCCGATCGCGATCTCACCCGCCGTCGAGCAACCGATCAGCGCAGCACCATCCGAGCGCTCGGCGATGCCACGCACGAGCACCTCCAGGTCATGCGCGTCCGAGGCGAAGACCACAACCAGTCCAGCCTTGTCCGCGCCCAACGCCCGATCTGTCGCGGCAATGCCCGCCAAGCGCGAGTCGGGCTCATCAGAACGCCCAACGCGCAGCCACCGGGCGTGCGGCGTCTTTATCGTAGGTGTCATAGTCTCGCTATCGGCAGGCGAGTCCAAAACGTGAAAAGCAAGGCCCAGCGAAGCCAAACGCACCACTCCGTAGGACGCTGACTTTCCGTGTTGCAGGCCGCTCCACGCCGGCGCCGCGGAAGAAGCGCTCGAAGATCCGCTCACGCAGCTCGCATGCCTGCCTGGCGAGCCGATCCAGCACCAGGCTCGCGTAGCCGCTGGTCACCACCGACTCGGCCAGCGCTATCGGCCCCGCTTCGGTGCGATCATCGATCATATTGATCGCTGCTTGGATTTACCCGCCTGCGCGGTGGCCTCATTGCCACCCGGAAAGAACACCAAATTTACCCTGAACCGGACACAGCTAGCGGCCACTCCACCCTCCCGTCGACGGCGGGTGGACGGCGCCTACATCGCCTCGTCGCGGCCGTTCGGTGCGTGGCCGCGGCAGAGACCTACAGGGTCAGCGGACAGCTGCCCGAATGGGCGCGGCATGAGCGCTAGAACGCATCGCGCACGTCATGCCGCCGGCTCGGGCCGCGCTCGGCGAATGCCCGCGCGCCTCGTAAGCGCGATCGATTCCTCACAGGCGTGCTGATGGCCGCATCTGAGCAATATGAGACATATCGCGCCACGCTGGAAGCGATGGTGTACGCGGACGCAAGCCTCTCGGAGCTCGAGCGCGCGATCGCGGCCTTCCCGATCGACCGCGAGGAGCAATCGGCTCTGTGGCTGTGGGCGACCGCCCCGGCTCGGGCCGTCAACCAGAGCGAGCGGATGAACCATAGGAGTGGGTCGGAGGCACGACAGGCTGAACCAGCGCGTAGCGACACGTGGGCCGACCCGCGCCCCGGTGCTGCATGCGTTGCCAAACGCGCGCGAACTTGCTGACTTCTCCGCCGTGCTGCCTTTTGAGAAACCGGCGGTCGGCCGCTGGCTGACACGGCTTGCGGCCGTGGCGGCAAGGCGCCGTGAGCGTTGCGTCGCCGTCCGCGTCGTCGCGCTTGGTCATCACGGATGCGACAGCGCCCGCAACGTTTCTGCGCCAACCGCCGCCTGATGGCGCGATCGCGGTATCGCTTGTGATTCGTCGCCGAGCCTTCGTGGTAACACGGCACGAGGAAACACCGGCTGATCTCACCGCACGGAGGCGCACAACGCATGACCTCTCATCGCAGCGCGAACACACGGCAGCAGCAGCAGCAGCAGCAGCTACGACCCGTCGGCGCGAAGATGATGCGCCGCCAATGCGAGCGCTGCGGCGCGCACGTCGTCATACAACGCTTATGGCACCCTGGCGGTCAGTGCCGCACGTGCGGGGCCTACGCATTGACGGACCCCTCATGAGCGCCAGCGTCGCCGGCGGTGAAGCGCTCGCGGCATCCGGCATGCGGCAGGGATGCCGTGGGCGGCGCCCGTTCATCGGTCCACCTGCTGTGAGAGTAGTCGACGCGCACGACTCGCGTGCGCGCGTGGACGCGCTGCCGTCGCTGCGGACTTGACTCGGCATCGCGGAGGCGCGTAGCGTCCTCCGACGTGGCCTACAAAGTGGTCTGCATCTCTGCCGCGGACGGCGCGATAGGCGAAGAGATCGGCCCGCTCGTCGCCGGCGGGCTCGGTTTCGGGCTCGTCAACGAGCAGATCGTCGCGCACGCCGCCAAGGAGGCGGGAGTCGAGGGCCACGTCATGGCCGACGTCGAGCAGCGTAGGTCCGTCGTCGGGCGCGTGATCCACCAGTTGCTGGGCGCGACGGCCAGCGACGTCTCGTACGGTTTCACGGCGCCGGTGATCGTCGAACCGGCTCCCCCGGTCGAGAACCTGCGTGGCCTCATCCGAAGCGTCATCGAGGAGATCGCGAGCCGCGGTGAAGCCGTGATCGTGTCGCACGCGGCATCGCACGCATTGGCGACCCGCCCGGACACGTTGCGGGTCCTGATAACCGCCGGACCGGACACTCGCCGAGCCCGCATCGAGGACGCGCGCAAGGTGACCGAGAAAGAAGCGCAAAAGCTCGTCGCTCGCGGCGATGCGAATCGGGCCGACTACATCAAGCGCTTCTACCAGGTCTCGCCCGAGCTGCCGACGCACTACGACATCGTGCTCAACAGCGATCGGCTGTCGGTCGACCAGGTGGTCGACATGATCGTGCGGGCAGCCTCAACGGACCCGGCATCCGCGCCAGTCACCGAGGCATCCACGCGGTAGAGGCGCGTGGTCGCGGCGCGGCTATACGCCGACTCCGCGCGGGCGGAACGTCTCGAGCATCCTGACGACGGCGGTGTCCGCGGCCGCCGAAGCCGGCCTGTATCCGCTGACCGCGTGCACGAAGACGTCGCGCTCCAGCGTGTAGAGATCGAGCGCTGCGCGGGCACGGACCTCGGTGGTGCGACGCACGTCGCGCAGCAGCGCGATCTCGCCGAACGAGTCGCCGCTCCGGAGCGTACGGATGCCGCGGCCGTCGCCGACGACGTCGGCCTCGCCCGCGGCGATCACGTAGAAGCGGTCGCCCACGTCGCCTTGCTCGAAGACCGCCTGACCGGCAGGCACGTGCGCGCGGGTGAGATAGCGAGAGAGGTGGTCCATCACCGGCACGGGCAGCGATTGCAGCATCGGCACCGCACGCAGGTGGACGAGCTCGTCGTCGCGCGCCTGCATGGAGCCGTCGATCTTGCGCAGACGCAGCCAGGAGAGAGCGGCCAGCGCCGGGCAGACGAGCCCGAGCACTACGAGCGCGCCGCGCACGCCCACGGCGTCGATGACGAGTGGCGTGAGGATCGACCCCAGCCCGATGGCCAGCGCAACGAGCGCCTCGAACATGCCAAACACGCGTGCCAGAACCTCGTCGGGCGCCAGACGCGCGATCAGGCTGAAGCCCGAGACGTCCAGCACGGCGTTGGCCACGCCGATGACCGCGAGCAGCGCCAGGGCGGCCGCCTGCTCGGGGATGACGCCGATGAGGACGAGCGGAAGCCCCCAGAGCGCGATGCTGACACCGAACCAAGCGCCGAGCCTGCGACTACCGACCAGCAACGATGCGCCGAGGGACCCAAGAACCGCGCCCGCTCCGACGGCGGCCGACAGGATGCCCACGCCGGCCTCGCCCATGTCGAGCAGCTCGATCGCCATCACGACGGTGAAGACGTTCAGGCAGCCGCGCGTGAACGTCTGCGCGCCGGCGAGCCCGATGAGGAGCGCGACGTCGCGGTGGGTGGCGAGGGCGCGGAAGCCCTCCTTGACGTCCGCGAGGATCGTGGAGCGGCGTGCTGCGGCCGGCTGCGGCGGCGCCTCGTAGTCCAGGTGAAGGACGAGCATCGCCGACCAGACCGACGCCACTGCGGCGGCGGCGAAGACCGCGGCGGGCGTGCTGACCTCGAGCAGGACGGCGGCGATCAGCGGCCCGACCAGCGTGCTGAGCGAGTCGAGCATGCCGCGCACGGCGTTGGCGCTCGTGAGCTGCTCGGGCGTCATGCAGAGCGACGGCAGCAGCGCCGAATGCGCGGCGCGGTACGGCGTGCCCGCGATCGTCGACACCACAGCGAGCGCGTACACGAAAGCGGTCGGGGCTGCGACGGCCAGCAGCACGGCCATCGTGCCGATGGACGCGCCACGGACGAACCCGATCGCGGCCATGACGCGCTCGCGCCGCACGCGATCGGCGATCGCCGCCAGGAAGGGCCCGGCCACCGCGCTCGGCGCCAGACGCAGGAGCGCCACCAGGCCGACCGCCGCGGCGCCGCCGTCGCGGAAGGCGACGATGCACAGGCCGACGGTGAGCGCCCACTCGGACGTCCACGCCGCTCCGAACGCCAGCTGGGCACGCCGTAGGTCGCGGCTGTGGAGGTTCGTGGCCAGCGCGTCGCGCAAGCCGCTCAGCCGGGATCGTGCTGCGTTCACCATGTCAGGCGCTGCGCGCATCGCGGATCGATACTACGGCGACCCGCGCAACCGGATCGCAGCCGAACCGCAACGCTCCGCGCACTCCTGCGGCGCACGGTCCTCCGGAGGGCCCGCGCGCTGCAAATTGCGGACGGGTCTTGACCTACATCGCGAATACGGTCGCGCCGACCCACCAGCCAACCTGAAGGGAGCAGCGATGCCCGAACGAGACGGATACATCCCCGGCGTCCCCTGCTGGGTGGACACCAGCCAGCCCGATCCCGAGGCTGCCGTCGCCTTCTACAGCGAGCTCTTCGGATGGGAGTTCAATGACGTGATGGCGCCGGGATCGGGGGGCAAGTACTTCATCGCCCTGCTCCGAGGCGGCGACGTGGCGGCCGTCGGATCGGTCCCCGAGGCAGCGCCGCCCGCCGCGATGTGGAACACCTACGTGGCGGTGGACAGCGCCGATGAGACCGCGGCGAAGGTCCGAGATGCCGGCGGCAGCGTCCTGATGGAGCCGTTCCACGTCATGGACGCCGGCCGGATGGCGGTGTTCACCGATCCCGAGGGGGCGGTGTTCTGCGTGTGGCAGGCGAAGGAGCAGAAGGGCGCGCGGATCGTCAACGAGCACGGCAGCCTGAACTTCAACGACCTCAACACCCGAGACGTCGATCGCGCCAAGTCCTTCTACGGCTCGGTGTTCGGCTGGCGGACGCTCGAGCTGGAGGGCGGCTTTGAGATGTGGACGCTGCCCGGCTACGGCGACGACCTCGAGCGCGACAATCCCGACCTGCGCAAGCAGATGGCCGAGCTGGACGCGCCGCAGGGATTCGAGGACGTCGTCGCGTCACTCGTCTCGATCGCGGACGACCAGCCGGACGTCCCGCCGCACTGGGGCGTGACGTTCGCGGTCGACGACGCGGATGCCATCGCGGACAAGGCCACCGAGCTCGGCGGCACGGTGGTCGTCGCACCGTTCGACGCCCCGTGGGTCCGGATGACGGTCATCGCCGACCCGCAGGGCGCGACGTTCACGGCGAGCACGTTCGTGCCGGAGAACCGCGATCTGGCGACCCAGGCCGACGCGAGCGGCCGCGCCACCTAGACTAGGCGCTGGCCGCGGCGAGCACCGAGCCGGCGCGTTTTGGCACCGCCCATGCGCGGCAATCCTTTGCCGTGATGCGGGGGATCGTCGACACCAGCACCGGCGCGCGCGCCGCCGGCGCGCGAAGCGCAGCGGCGGCGTCTACATCGGTCTTGGGCGTCAGCGCGGCCCTCTCGGGCGCAAGTCACGCGCGAGCGAACCCTCAGTCGTGAGAGCATCGGCCCATGACGGACGCCGGTTCCGCAGCTGACGCTCGCCGCGACGCCCTGGTCGAGCGGCTGTTCCTGGCCACCGTCGGGGCCTGGGACGTGCTCGCCGTCTACATCGGCGACCGGCTGGGGCTCTACCGGACCTTGGCCGAGCGAGGGCCGACGACCTCCAGCGAGCTTGCCGACGCCGCCGGGCTGAGCGAGCGCTACGTCCGTGAATGGCTCGAGCAGCAGGCATCCAGTGCCATCCTCGAAGTCGACGACGCGCGCGCTGACGTCAGCGCGCGCAGGTACGCGCTCCCGCCGGGCCACGACGAGGCACTGGTCGACGACACGAGCCTCAACTGCATCGCGCCGATCGGCCAGCTGGTGGTCGCGTGCGCGAAGCCGATGGACGCGGTGCTGGACGCCTTCCGCACGGGTGATGGCATTCCGTACGCGAGCTACGGCACCGATCTTCACGAGGGCCAGGCCCGGTTCACGGCGCCGATGTTCGACGCGCTGCTGGCCACCGAGTGGCTCGGCGCGGTGCCGGAGGTGCACGAACGGCTGCTGGCCGATCCGCCGGCTCGCGTTGCCGACGTGGCCTGCGGCGAAGGGCGCTCGAGCCTGGCCATCGCGCGCGGCTACCCGAAGGTCCGCGTCGACGGGATCGACATGGACGCGGCGTCGATCGAGGCGGCGCGGCGCCACCTTGCCGGCAGCGAGCTCGAGGACAGGGTCAGCTTTCACCTGCGCGACGCCGCCGCCGAGGAACTGGCGGGACGCTACGACCTCGTGTACATCCACGAGGCGCTGCACGACATGTCCTACCCCGTCCGCGTCCTGGAGGCCTGCCGCGCGCTCCTGACCGACGGAGGGTCGGTGATCGTCGGCGACGAGCGCGTGCCCGACGAGTTCGCTGCCCCCGGCGACGAGATCGAGCGCTTCTATTACGGCTTCAGCATCCTGCACTGCCTCCCCGTCGGGATGATCGGCGTCGATGCCGCGGGGACCGGCACCGTGATGCGCGCCGGCACCGTTCGCCGCTACGCCGACGAGGCCGGGTTCCGCGGCTTCGAAGTCCTGCCGATCGAGCACGACTTCTATCGCTTCTACCGGCTCAGCCCCTGACGGAGCGATGGTCTCGCGCGAGGAGCGCTTCTGCGGCTGCATGCCGGCGGCGCGGTCGGCGACGCGCTCGGGGCGCCGGTCGGGTTCCTGAGCCGGGCGGAGATCGTCGATCGCCTCGGCCGCGACGGCATCGTCGAGTTCGCCGAAGCCTGCGGCCGGGTGGGGGCGATCACCGACGACACGCAGATGGCGATGTTCACGGCCGAGGGGATGATCCCGGCCGTTCGGCGCGCGATGGCGAGGGGGATCTGGGGCACCGAGCCCGCCTTCGTCCAACACGGCTACCGCTACTGGTTGCGAACGCAGGGTGAGCCGCTCCCGCCCGTTCCCACGATGCACGGATCGAGGCGCTCGCGCTCGAGTTGCTCGCGAGCGCCGAGGGCGATCGGTAGCGGCTGCGCCAGGGCCCGAACGTGGCGATCAGGAGCGCTGCTAGACCGTGGCCTCGATTCGCTTGGCCTCGAGCTCGCGCTGTGCCGGTCCCTGGATGACGTGGCCGTCGTAGTCGAAGCGAGAGCCGTGGCACGGGCAGTCCCACGTCTTCTCGACCGCATTCCAGTCGACCACGCAACCCCTGTGCGTGCACACGGCCGACACCGCGTGCAAGGTGCCGGCTTCGTCGCGGTAGGCCGCGACCCTGTCGCCATCGGCGCCGATCACCTTCGCCTCACCCGGCGCGATCTCGGACACCGGCGTGGCGTCGGGCTTGGTCAACCGATCGCGCGTGAAGCGCTTGGCAAAGTTGACGCCCTGAGCCATGAAGCCCTCAGGGGGTCGAGCGGGCGCGCCCTCCTCTTGATCGACGTCTCGCGACTGGGAGGTGTGCTTTTTCATGGGGACCACCTTTCCGGAGATGGTCCAGCGCGGTCCGCGTCAGCTCGGCTGCGGTCCCGTTGGCAATCATCCCCGAGACCCGGCCCGGAGTCCCCGAGCCGTGCGGCGATCCTATCCCCTCGCCGCGGGCGCGTCACGGCTATCGTCGCAAAGGCCATGACGACCGTGGGTCTCACGGGCACCGGGCTGGCGCCTGCCGATGTGGTCGCCGTCGCGCGGCATGACACACGCGTGCGGCTCGACGAGCGAGCGCGCGAGCTGATGGCCGCGAGCGCGGACGCGGTACAGCGCGCCCTGCGCGCGCCCGAGCCGGTCTACGGGGTGTCAACCGGCTTCGGTTCGCTCGCAAACGTCGTCGTTCCCGCCGAGCGGCGCGAGGAGCTTCAGCGCGCGCTGGTGCGGTCGCACGCGTCGGGGATGGGGCCGCCGGTCGACCGCGAGGTCGTGCGGGCCATGATGCTGCTGCGCGCGCGCGCTCTCACGATGGGCTACTCGGGCACGCGCCCGATCGTCGCCGAGCAGATCGTCGCCCTCCTGAACCTCGGCGTCACGCCGGTCGTGCCCCAGTACGGGTCGCTCGGCGCGAGCGGCGACCTCGCCCCGCTCGCCCATTGCGCGCTCGCGCTGCTCGGCGAGGGTGAGGTGCAGCGGCGCGACGGGACGCGCGCTGACGCCGCGACCGCGCTCGCTGAGGCGGGCGTCGAGCCGCTGACGCTGATCGCCAAGGAGGGCCTCGCGCTCATCAACGGGACCGACGGCATGCTGGGGATGCTCATCCTCGCCTCCCACGACCTCGGGCGACTGCTGCGGATCGCCGACGTGACGGCGGCGATGTCGGTCGAGGCTTTGCTCGGCACCGACCGCGCGTTCGACGCGCGGCTCATCGCGTTGCGCCCGCAGCCCGGCCAGCAGCACAGCGCGGCGAACCTGCGCGCCCTGCTGGCGGGGTCGCAGATCGTCGCCAGCCACCGCACCGACGACGACCGCGTGCAGGACGCCTACTCGCTGCGCTGCGCGCCACAGGTGACCGGCGCCGCCCGCGACGTGCTCGCACACGCCGACGCCGTCGCCGCCGCCGAGCTACGCAGCGCGATCGACAATCCGATGGTGCTGCCGGACGGTCGTGTCGAGTCGTGCGGCAACTTCCACGGGGCGCCGCTGGCGTTCGCCTGCGACGCGCTCGCCATCGCGATCGCCGAGGTCGGCGCGATCGCCGAGCGGCGCACGGACCGCCTGCTCGACGCCTCGCGCTCGGCCGGGCTGCCGCCGTTCCTCGCGCCCGACGCGGGCGTCAACTCGGGGCTCATGATCGCCCAGTACACGCAGGCGGCGATGGTCGCCGAGAACCGGCGCCTGGCGGCCCCCGCGAGCGTCGGCTCGCTGCCGACGAGCGCGATGCAGGAGGACCATGTCTCGATGGGCTGGAGCGCCGCCGGCAAGCTGCGCGCGGTGGTCTTGAACCTCGCGCGGATCCTTGCCGTCGAGCTCGTCTGCGCGGCTCGAGGCCTGGAGCTGCGCGCGCCGCTTGCGCCGGCGTCGGCGACGGGCGCCGCGCTGCGCGCCGTGCGCGAGACCGGCATCCCCGGTGCCGGCCCGGACCGCTGGCTGGCGCCCGAGCTGGCCGCCGCGGAGGAGCTCGTCCGCGGCGACGCGCTGCTCGACGCCGTCCAGGCCGCGATCGGACCGCTCGCATGAAAGGCCGCCGCACGGTCCGCGCGCCGCGCGGCGGCGAGCTCTCCTGCCGCGGCTGGCCGCAGGAGGCGGCGCTGCGGATGCTGCACAACAACCTCGACCCGGAGGTCGCCGAGCGCCCCGACGACCTCGTCGTCTACGGCGGGACCGGCCGCGCGGCGCGCTCGTGGGAGGCCTTCGACGCGATCGTCCGCACGTTGCGCACGCTGGCCGACGACGAGACGCTGCTGGTGCAGTCCGGCAAGCCGGTCGGCGTCCTCGCGACTCACGAGTGGGCACCGCGCGTGCTGCTCGCCAACTCGAACCTCGTCCCCGAGTGGGCCACCTGGGACGAGTTTCGCCGCCTCGAGGCGCTCGGGCTGACGATGTACGGCCAGATGACCGCCGGCTCGTGGATCTATATCGGCAGCCAGGGCATCGTGCAGGGCACGTACGAGTGCTTCGCCGAGATCGCGCGCCGCCACCACGGCGGCTCGCTCGCGGGGACGATCACGCTGACCGCTGGGCTGGGCGGGATGGGCGGGGCGCAACCGCTCGCGGTGACGATGAACGGCGGCGTCGCGCTGTGCGTCGAGGTCGATCCGCAGCGCATCGAGCGCCGCGTGGCGACGGGCTACCTCGACGAGGTCGCCGATTCGCTCGACGACGCGGTCGCGCGCGCCGTCGCGGCGCGGGACGCGCGCCGCGCCCTGAGCATCGGAGTGTGCGCGAACGCCGCCCACGCGCTTGCCTGGCTGCTGCGGACCGGCTTCGAAGCCGACATCGTCACCGACCAGACGAGCGCGCACGACCCGCTCGCCGGCTACGTTCCCGACCGGATGTCGCTCGCCGACGCCGACGAGTTGCGCAGCGCCGACGGCGACGAGTACGTGCGTCGCGCGCGCGCCTCGATCGCCGCGCACTGTGCCGCGATGGTCGGCTTCCTCGACGCCGGCGCCGAGGTCTTCGACTACGGCAACAGCCTGCGCGCCGAAGCGCGCCTCGGCGGCTTCGAGCGCGCGTTCGCCTACCCGGGGTTCGTGCCCGCGTACGTGCGCCCGCTGTTCTGCGAGGGCAAGGGGCCGTTTCGCTGGGTCGCGCTGTCGGGCGAGCCGGCCGACATCGCCGCGACCGACCGCGCCGTGCTGGAGGAGTTCCCCGAAGACGAGGCGCTCGCGCGCTGGATCCGCCACGCGGGCGAGCGGATCGCCTTCCAGGGGCTGCCGGCGCGGATCTGCTGGCTCGGCTACGGCGAGCGGGCACGGCTCGGGCTGCGTCTCAACGCGATGGTGGCCTCCGGCGAGCTGCGCGGGCCGATCGTCATCGGCCGCGACCACCTCGACGCCGGGTCGGTCGCGTCGCCGTACCGCGAGACCGAGGGGATGGCCGACGAGTCCGACGCGATCGCCGACTGGCCTCTGCTCAACGCGCTCGTCAACACGGCGAGCGGTGCGTCGTGGGTGTCGATCCACCATGGCGGCGGCGTCGGGATCGGGCGCTCGATCCACGCCGGGATGGTGTGCGTCGCCGACGGCACCCCGCTCGCGACGCGCAAGCTCGAGCGCGTGCTGACCGCCGATCCCGGGACGGGCGTCATGCGCCACGCCGACGCCGGCTACGAGCGCGCCGTCGAGGTCGCCGAGCAGCGCGGCGTGCGGATCCCGATGCGGGAGTCATGACGGCGCTGTGGTGCGAGCTCGCCTGGCTCGGCGGCGACGAGCCGGCGGCGGGCGTGCGCGTCGAGATCGACGGCGGGCGGATCGCGAGCGTCACCGCCGGCGCGGAGCCCGGCGACGCGGAGCGGCTGGCCGGCCTGACGATCCCCGGCCTGGCCAACGCGCACTCGCACGCCTTCCAGCGCGCCATGCGCGGGCGCGCGCAGGCCCCCGGCTCGTTCTGGACCTGGCGCGAGCAGATGTACGCCCTCGCCGAGACGATCGACCCCGACGCGTACCTGCCTCTCGCGCGCGCCACGTTCGCCGAGATGACGCTCGCCGGCATGACGCTCGTCGGCGAGTTTCACTACCTGCACCACGAGCCGGGCGGCGCGTCCTACACCGATCCGAACGAGATGGGACGCGCGGTGCTCGCCGCCGCCGCCGACGCCGGAATCCGGATCGTGCTGCTCGACGCGTGCTACCTGCGCTGCGGGAGCGCGCGCTTTCGCGACCCCAGCGCCGAGGCATGGGCCGAGCGGGTCGCGCAGCTCGACGGCGCAGGGGCCGCGATCCACAGCGTCCGCGCCGTCGATCCCGAGGGGGCGCGGGTCGTGGGTGAGTGGGCTCTGCAGCGCGGCGCGCCGCTGCACGCGCACGTCTCCGAGCAGCCGGCCGAGAACGAGTACGCGCGCGAGGCGTACGGCCTCACGCCGACCGCGCTGCTGCACGACGCCGGCGCGTTGACCGAGCGCTTCACGGCGATCCACGCGACGCACGTCACCGACGGCGACATCGCGCTGCTCGGCGCCGCGGGCGCGGCGGTCTGCCTGTGCCCGACGACCGAGCGCGACCTCGCCGACGGCATCGGCCCGGCGCGCAGGATCCGCGAGTCCGGCTCGTTGCTCGTGCTCGGCAGCGACTCGCAGGCGGTCATCGACCTGTTCGAGGAGGCGCGCGCGGTCGAGCTGGACGAGCGCCTGAACAACGGCGTGCGCGGCAACCACGCGCCCGGCGACCTGCTGCGCGCCGCCACGGCCAGCGGCTACGAGAGCCTCGGCTGGCCCGAGGGCGGGCG
>JBOGYT010000191.1:0-5134 GCA_050696955.1 Solirubrobacteraceae bacterium
ACGTGCGAGGACGCCATCTCGCGATGGTAGGCGGCGACGGAGTCGAGCTTCATGACAGCGATGTCCATGGGTCGACCGGTACCCGTCGAGTCCGGCGGTCAACCAGCGCTCGACCGATGTTCGACGCCTCGTCGGAATCGAGCAGGTCGAGCACGCGTCGCGGCGCCGTTCGCGGCGGATGCCGGGCTCGCCACCGTGGACGTGCACGAGCCGGTCGGCGTGCCGGGCCGTCGACACGCCCTCTCCCCTAGGCCGCGGCGGGCACGTCCGCAGGCCGGATGTGGCTGACGCCCAGCCCATACCTCGCCGCGAGCCGCTCGGCGATGAGCGAGCGGTGACACGCCTCGGGGTCGGCCTCGACGCAGAACAGCGCGCCCGCGCCGTCCGTGGGTAGCTCCTCCACGAGCGCATCGAGGTCGGCGCGATCGAGGATCTCGGCGAGGTAGCGCGCGCGATACTCGGCAGCGAGCTCGACCCGCGAGCGCTTGCCGACGCCCTGGCGGTCGTCCTCGCGGTACTGCAGCTCGCGCAGCTCGGTGGTCGGAGCGAGCTCGCGCTGGTGGCGGTAGGCGATGCCGGCCTCTGCGAGCGCAGCCTGCAGGCGCGCCGCGTTCGCCCATGCGTACTGCGGCCCGCGCACGCCGCGGCGCGCGCGCACGTCGACGAGCAGCCGCACGTCGGCCCGCCGCAGCGCGTCGAGGAAGGACTGCACGTCCCAGCCGTAGACGCCGATCGTGACGACGCGCTTGCTCACCGGCTGAGGTCGCGCCCGATCAGCTCGATCTGCTCGAGGTCCTCGTGCAGCAGGAGCTGAAGCATCACGCGGTCCACGCCGGCCTGGGCGAGGTCGGAGAGCTGCGCCCGCGCCGCGTCGAGCGTGCCATGAATCCAGCTCGACGGAGGCTCGAAGTCCGGGTCGTCGCGCCGCTCCCCGATCGCGTGCTTGCGCGCGTCGCACTCCGCGCGGTTGCGTCCGATGACGGCGCCGGTCATGAGCGAGAAGCGCGCACCCGAGCGACCGGCGTCGCTCCAGGCCGCGTCGACCGCCGCCCGCCGCTCGCGGCACTGCTGCGCCGTCGCGAACACCGTGTTGTACTCGTCGGCGAAGCGAGCGGCGAGGGCGACGCTCTGCGGACCGGTGGCGCCGCCGACGACGAGCCACGGGTTCTCCGGCTTGGGCAGCGGGTCGACCGGGCCCAGGCGGTAGTGACGGCCCTCGAAGGAGAACGGGCCAGATCCCCACAGACCGCGCACGATCTCGAGCTGCTCGCCGAAGACCCCCCAGCCGCTCGGGCGTGGGCGGGAAGGGGAAGCCGAACGCCCGATGCTCGTCGGCGTGCCACCCCGCGCCGAGCCCGAGTGACACGCGCCCGCCCGAGACCTGGTCGGCGGTCGCGGCGAGCTTCGCCACGACCGACGGATGGCGGAACGTCGCCGGGGAGACGAGCGTTCCGAGCTGCAGCGTCGTCGTGGCGGCGGCGAGCGCGCAGACCGCGCCCCACGCATCGAGCGCCTGGCGCTCGTGATGGCCGTCGAGCGGCAGGTAGTGATCGGAGCCGAACAGGCTGCCGACGCCGTGCTCCTCGCACGCGTGTGCGATCGCCAGCCACTGTGGCCAGCTCACGGCCTCCTGGCCCTCGATCATCACGCACAGCTCCATGCGGGGTACGGCTTACCCCCCTTGTAACGGGGCGACTCTTGCGATGAGTTTCAGCGCTCCGCCCGGTCTGAAGCTAACGACGATCCACCCCGAACGTCCGAGGAGCCAGATGTCTTCCCCGTCCCCGCTCGCCATCGAGGCCACCGGCCTCGTGAAGTCCTTTGGAGACACGCGCGCCGTCGACGGCGTCGACCTCGCCGTGCGCAGCGGCGCGGTCTACGGCGTGCTCGGCCCGAACGGCGCCGGCAAGACCACGACGATCCGCATGCTCGCCACGCTCATCCGGCCGGATGCCGGCAGCGCCCAGGTGCTCGGGCACGACATCGTCGAGGACGCGGACGAGGTCCGCGGCGCCGTGAGCCTCACCGGCCAGCTCGCGTCCGTCGACGAGGACCTCACCGGACGCGAGAACCTCATCCTGATCGGGCGCCTGCTCGGCCTCAGGCACGCGGCGGCCAAGGATCGCGCCGACGAGCTGCTCGATGCGTTCGGCCTCGCGGAGGCGGCCGGCAAGCTCGTCAAGCACTACTCGGGCGGGATGCGCCGCCGGCTCGACATCTCGGCCAGCATCGTGATCACGCCCGAGCTCATGTTCCTCGACGAGCCGACGACCGGCCTCGATCCGCGCTCGCGCAACCAGGTGTGGGGGATCATCCGCGCGCTCGTCGCGGAGGGAACGACGATCATGCTGTGCACCCAGTACCTCGAGGAGGCAGACCAGCTCGCCGACCGGATCGCCGTCATCGACCACGGCAAGGTCATCGCCGAGGGAACGCCGAGCGAGCTGAAGGCGTCCGTGGGGTCCGGCGCGCTGCACGTGCGCCTGCTGGACCCCGACCAGCGCCCAGAGGCCGCGCGCCTGCTCGAGCACGAGCTCGGCGACGTCATCCTGGAGCCCGACCCGTCCGCGCTGTCGGTTGGCTGCTCGGATGCCGACCGCGCCGCCGAGGCGGTCGCCGAGCTGGCGCGGGCCGGGATCGGGATCGCCGGGTTCTCGCTCGGCCAGCCGAGCCTCGACGAGGTCTTCCTGGCGCTGACCGGACATCCGGCCGAGGACCCGGCCGCCGACGAACCGATCCAGGAGGGCCAGCCCCCATGAGCGCCAACCCGACGACATCCCCGCTCGCCACCGGGGCCGACCGCATGTCCGAGGCCGATGAGGCGGCGGTCCGCCAGGCGATCTCCTCGATCTCGCGCCCGCCCCGGGCGAGCGCGCTGTCGGCTTCGCTGACCTTCGGCTGGCGCGGCATGCTCAAGGTCAAGCACGTGCCCGAGCAGCTCCTCGACGTGACGATCACGCCGGTGATGTTCGTCGTGATGTTCACCTACCTGTTCGGCGGCGCGATCGCCGGATCGACGGGCGAGTACCTCGACTACATCCTGCCCGGAATCCTCGTCATGTCGGTGCTGTTCACGACCGTCTACTCCGGCGTGGCGCTGAACACCGACCTGACCAAGGGCGTCGTCGATCGCTTCCGCTCGCTGCCGGTCTGGCGCCCGGCGCCGCTGCTCGGCTCGCTGCTCGGCGACAGCGTGCGCTACGTCATCGGCGGGTCGGTGATCATCGTGCTCGGCGTGATCCTCGGCTACCGCCCCGACGCGGGCGTGCCCGGCGTGCTCGCCGCGCTCGGGCTCGTCGTGCTCTTCGCCTTTGGCCTGTCGTGGGTGTTCACGACGCTGGGGCTCGTCCTGCGCTCGCCGAACGCCGTCATGAACGCCGGGTTCATGGGGATCTTCCCGTTGACGTTTTTGTCCAACGTCTTCGTCGAGCCCGAGACGCTGCCGAAGGGGCTCGAGGCGTTCGTCGACGTCAATCCGATCTCGATCCTCGCCAACGCCTCGCGCGGGTTGATGGCAGGCAACGCCGATGCGACGGACATCCTCATCGTGCTGGCGGTGGCGGCGGCGCTGACCGCGGTGTTCATGCCGCTGACCACGCGCCTGTACCGCCGGGGCTGACTCGGCTGCACCCTCTGCGGGAACATACGGACCATGAGTTGGTCCGGGTCTCGAACGAAGGCCGCCACGATCAGCCGGTACGACGACCTCGCCGAGCATCTCGGCGACGCGACCGCCGCCGCGAAGGCCTGGAGCTCGGCCGGCTTCGACGACGACGAGGCGACGCAGTGGCTCGACGCGCGCTGCTTCGATCCGCAGTCGGCGCGCAAGCTGGCCAACCTGTCGGTCTCGCCGAAGCAGGCGTCCAAGCGCACGCGCGACGGGCGCCGCGACTACATCGACACGATCGCCTTCAAGGTCTCGAGCGGTGACCTGTCAGCGCGTCAGGGCGCAGCGCGGGCCGCGTCGAGCCGATGACCGAACACGATCTGCACCCCGACGACTGGCCGCACCCGAACGACCGGCCCTGCGACGAGTGCGGCCACGTCTGGTTTATCGGCCAGCGCCGCCACGAGTACCTCGACCACGGCGCGGAGCGCCACGAGGACGTCGAGGTGCTGTGCGTGCTGTGCCGCCAGCAACGCGGGCTGATGCGGGCGCAGTGAACGCCGACCATGGCGCCCGCACCAAGTCCGGCACGCGCCAGGGTCAGTGCAGGTGTCCGGGCAGCGTCGCCCGGCTCCCCCGGCGAAGATCCGCGCAACCGTGATCGGCGGCAACTTCCTCGGCCTCGACGAGCAGCACTCGAGCTTCGACCGCGCGCGCGTGCTCGTCCTGCCGCTCCCGCTCGAGGCGACGGTCAGCTACGGCGCCGGCACGGCGCGCGGGCCGGCGGCGATCGTCGCGGCCTCGCGACAGGTCGAGCTGTACGACCGCGAGCACGACGCCGAGCCCGCGCTGGACTACGGCGTCCACACGCTCGCCGCGCTCGAGCTGGCCGGCGCCGATCCCGAGACGGCGGTCGGCCAGATCGCCGCCGCGGTCGCGCGGGCGGCGTCGAGCGGCAAGCTCGTCGTCGCGCTCGGCGGCGAGCACACGGTCTCAGCCGGGGTGAGCCGCGGGCTGCTCGACGCGCTCGGCGGACCGCTCAGCGTCGTGCAGATCGACGCCCACTGCGACCTGCGTGAGTCCTACGAGGACTCGCGCCACAGCCACGCCTGCGTCGCGCGGCGGATGCTCGACGATCCGCGCGTCGAGCAGGTGCTCCAGCTCGGCGTGCGCTCGGTCGACGCCGAGGAGGTCGCGTTCGCGCGCGCGCATCCCGACCGGGTGCGCGTCTGGTACGCCGAGGAGGTCCACGCCGGCGGCTGGGCCGACAAGCTCCGAGAGCGGCTCGCCGGCCGCCGGGTGCACCTCACGATCGACGTCGACGGGCTCGATCCCGCCGTCGTGCCGGCGACCGGGACGCCCGAGCCGGGCGGGCTGACCTGGACCGAGGCGCTCGACGTCGTCCGCACCACCGCGGACGCGGCCACGATCGTCGGTGTGGACTGCGTCGAGCTCGCCCCGCAGCCCGGCCTGCACGCCGCTGAGTTCGCCGTCGCCAAGCTCGTCTACAAGACCATGACGTACGCC
>JBOGYT010000192.1:0-5651 GCA_050696955.1 Solirubrobacteraceae bacterium
GGCTTCGGCGGGCGTCGCTACACCACCATGCTGCTCGCCGAGTCCTCCTACAAGGACGACTTCGACGACTACCTCGGGTTCCTCGCGCCGCGTCTGGAGGAGCTCCGCCGCGTCCTGCACCCCACCGGCACGCTGTACCTGCACCTCGATTACCGCGAGGCGCATTATGTGAAGCTGCTGCTCGACGAGCTGTTCGGGCGCGAGTGCTTCCTCAACGAGCTGATCTGGGCCTACGACTACGGCGCGAAGCCGCGCCGCCGCTGGCCGGCCAAGCACGACACGATCCTCGTCTACGTCAAGGACCCGGGCCGCTACGTCTTCGACTGCGACGCCGTCGACCGCGAGCCGTACATGGCGCCCGGCCTCGTGACGCCCGAGCAGCGCGAGCGCGGCAAGCGCCCGAGCGACACCTGGTGGCACACGATCGTGTCCCCCACGGGCGGCGAGAAGACCGGCTACCCGACGCAGAAGCCCGAGGGGATCGTGCGCCGCATGGTCGCCGCCTCGTCGCGCCCGGCCGGCTGGTGCCTGGACCCGTTCGCCGGCTCCGGGACGCTCGGCGCGGCGTGCCGCAGGCTTGGCCGGCGCTTCGTCCTGATCGACTCCAATCCGGAGGCGATCGCGGTGTGTACGCAGCGGCTCACCGGTGGCAACAATCCCGAGATTCTTTCCAGGCGCGCCTCGTGAACTTGCGATCGTCCGCCGATGCTCCGGTCCCCGTAGCAAGACCGTGTCCTCGACGAGCTGCGCGAACGCGGAGTGCGACATCAACCTCTCCGGCGACGGCGCCGAAACCGAGGTCGGCGGCCTGACGATCATGCCACGCTGAGCGTGACGCCCGCCGCGGGCGGTAAGGACGAGACGCTCGAGCTCTCCAAGGGCGAGAGCGGCGACGCGTTCGGCGCCCGTAGGAGGAATTTGGCCCTGGCAGCAGATTCCCAGTCCCAAGCGCGCCTGACATCGGGGCTGATGCGTATCCGGTTTGCTCCACGTTGGTCCGCGCGATGGTCGGCTGCGGTTGGCGTGGCGGGTCGAGCGAACAGCATCGATACCGGGGTGGGTGCCTGATCGCATGCGATGTGCCCTCGACCGAGATGGCTGAAGACCGCGGATATCGCGGTCTTCGTACTCTCACCGACGAGCGGGCAGCCGAATCGCAATGCCACAGCCCCACGTTGCCACGGTTAGACCAAACCGGATACGCACTTCGGGGCTACACCCTGGTTTGTCCCCCGATTTCGCTTTGCGCTCGTGGCTTATGCTTAATCTCGGCATGGGAGTGACGTTCGCGCTTGTCCATGGCGCCTGGCACGGCCCGTGGTGCTGGGAGCGTCTGTTCGAGCCGCTGCGCGAGCGCGGCCTGGGCGGGGTGGCGGTGGACCTGCCGTGCGAGGATCCCGATGCCGGCCTCGAGGCGTGTGCGGCAGCGATCTGCGCGGCGCTCGACGGCGTGGACGATGAGGTCGTCCTCGTCGGTCACTCGCTTGGTGGGCTGCCGCTGTCGCTGGTGCCGGCCCGTCGCCCCGTCCGCCGGATCGTCTACCTGTCGGCGTTCGTGCCGCTCGCCGGCCAGAGCATGGCCGACCAGTTCGCCAGCTCACCCGACCCCATCCTGCTGTTCGACGCCGGGCTTCGCGAGATCGACGAGATGGGACGCTCGCGCTGGGTCGACGCCGAGGCGACGCTCCCGGTCATGTATGGCGATCTCTGCGAGCAAGACGCGCGATGGGCGTTCGCGCGGTTGCGAGCGCAGGGCTCGCGTTCCCAGGTCGAGCCGCACCCGGCGGCGCTGCCGGCGGTGCCGGTCACGTCGCTTGTCTGCGGCGACGATCGCATCGTCAACCCGGCATGGTCACGGCGGGTCGCACGCGAGCGTCTCGGCGTCGAGCCGGTGGAGCTTGCGACCGGCCACTTCCCGATGATCAGCGCGCCCGAGGCGCTCGCCGAAGCGCTCGCCGCCGAGGCGAGATGACAGAGCCCGCCGCAGACACGCTTCAGTACGGGTCGGTGTGGCCGAGGAGCGGGCGGCCGGCTCCGGCGCTGACGCGCTGATCGCGTCGCCCGTTCGCCCATAGCCACAGCGCGGCCTTCTCGTCGCTGTCCAGCGCGTAGCTTTCGATCGCGCGCTCCACGACTCCCATGTCGGCGCGCGCCTCGACCAACTTGTCGACCTGCACGCGGCAGCCGTCGTAGCGGACCAGCGCGTTGGTGTTGCTCATCGCCTGTTATGCGCCGTCGTGTCGCGCGCCGCGCGTCGCGCGCGTGATGCGGCAGCGCACGTGGACGAGAACGCCGTGCTCGCGAACGTAGGCCTGCTGGGAGCGCACCCGTTTGCCGCAGCCGCGGCAGGATCCGACCTCGCGTCCGAGCTCGCGGTCACGGAAGACCGCGAGCTCGTCTTGGATACGCGCCAGCAGTGCGCTGGCTGGAGCAGTTCGGTGGCGGCGGTAGGGACGCGCCGCTTGCATCGGCATCGGGATCTCCCCGTTCGAAAGGACTTCTCGGGGACCGTCGGTGTCCGCGTGTGGCACGCGACTTTCCGCAGATTGCCAAGCACCGCGTCAGCCAGAGAATGCTTGACGTCATCAAGCACGTCGGTGTCCGTCGGGCGGCGCGCTCGCAACCCTATCAGCCCCGATCGTGTGCGCCCTCGGTTCGCCTAGTGCTCGTAGGCGCATCTGCTGGAAGCGCTCCAGCCGGTTGCGCGCGCGGCTTTCGCGCGGCGCCGGGTCGAAGCGTGCGCGCTCGCACCTGACCTGGTCGGCCAGCTCGTGGACCTCGGCGATCGTGTCGGCGGCGAACAGCAACGCGGCGTCGCCGCCCGTGCTGCGTGCCAGCCCGCGCAGCACCTGCACGAGGTCTGCGACGCTTGAGCCGAAGCGCGCCCGCAGCTCGGCCACGCTGACCTCGCAATGCTCGACAACGTCGTGCAGCAGGCCCGCGACGACGAGGTCGCGCGAGCAGCCGGCATCGCGCAGCAGCCGTGCGACCTGCGACGGATGCTCCATGAACGGCGCGCCATCGCTCTCGCGTCGCTGACCGGCGTGACAACGCGCCGCGAACGCCAGCGCCGCGAGTACCACAGACGATGGCTGGTCCGCGCTGGCGCGATCGCTGTGCGTCTCCTTGCCGGGCGCCATCCACCGCCGGCCCCGAATGGGCCTTGACCTCAGACGCTATCCCGGTTGTCGAGGCACAGGCATCGTTGGGGCGCCGGCCCGCACTGTCCTTTCAGAAACCTCAACGAGCACTGGCCACCTCTCCGATCCCCGAAATCGGCCCTGCTTTCGGGACTGGTTTCGGGAACGGCCGCCGAGTAGTAATGGAGCTAGGGGGACTCGAACCCCCGACCTCCTGGGTGCGATCCAGGCGCTCTCCCAACTGAGCTATAGCCCCGAGGAACCGACAGTGTAGCCCCGCCGCGTCGAATCCAGGGGTGCGGGGATGAGCCGGATCCGCCGATACGCTCAGAACAAGTGAGTTTTCGTAACCGACTGGCGCTGTTCTTCGTCCTCATCGTCATCGTGCCGATGCTCGCGGTGGCGTTCTTGCTGTTCCGTCTCATCGACGGGAGCGCGACGGGCCAGGCGGAGGCCGCGATCAAACAGCAGCACGGCGTCGCCGCCCGGCTGTTCGGCGAGCAGAGCAACCTCGGGCAGGCCGCGCTGGGCGCAGAGGTGGGCGGGGATCCGGCGTTCACGAGCGCGTTGCAGGACGACGACTTCGGCCGGGCGCGCAGGCGCGCGCGCCAGCTCGTCGCCGACACGCCGGCGCAACGCATCGTCTTCGTGCGCGACGGCAAGGCGGTCGTGCGCGTCGGCAACAGGCGCGCGATCGCCCCCGGCGTGCGCGACGTGCAGGTCACGACGCCACAGGGCCGGCGGCGGTCGCTCGGCCGGCTGGAGGTGTCGGTCACCGGCGCGCCCGCCTTCGCCCGCCGCCTGCGCGAGCTGACCAAGCTGCACGTGATCGTGCTCAACGGCGGCAAGGTGCTCGCGAGCACGCTGCCGGCCGCCGACGCCGGCCACCTGCCCGACACCGCCGGAGCCACGCTGACGGTCGACGGCACCGAGTACCGCGTCCAGAACTTCCGCGACCGCGCGCCGTTCGCCGGCCAGAGCATCCGCGTGTTCACGCTCGGCTCGCTGGCCGCCGTCAAGCCCTCCAAGGCCGAGGACCGCGCGTACGCCGGCGTGATCCTGCTCGGCTTCTTCCTGCTGGCGATCGCCTGCGCCGTGCTCGTGTCGCGGACGCTGCAGCAGCAGATCGCCGCCTTCCTCGCGGCCGCCCGCAGGCTCGCCGGCGGCGACTTCTCCGCGCAGGTGCCGACCGTCGGCCGCGACGAGTTCGCGATGCTCGGCGAGGAGTTCAACAAGATGTCGCGCGAGCTCGAGCGGCGGCTCGCCGAGCTCGGCCAGGAGCGCGGTCGCGTGCAGGACTCGATGCGCCGCCTCGGCGAGGCCGTCGCGGCGAACCTCGACCGCGACGCGCTGCTCGAGCTCGTCGTGCGCACGGCCGTCGACGGCGTCGGGGCGGACGTCGGCCGCGCCTCGGTGCGCACGAACGGCGGCGGGACGCTGCAGGAGCGCTCGCGCGTGGGCGACATGAACGGGCTCGAGGACGCCCTGGCGTCCGTCGAGACCGAGGCGCTGCTCAGCGGCGGCGTGCGCGAGACGACGATCGGCACGGCAACGGCGATCGCCAACCCGCTGCGCGGCGCCGACGGCCGCGACGAGGTGGTGGGCGTCGTCTCCGTCGGCCGTTCCGGGCGGCCGTTCACGCCGAGCGACCGCGAGCTCTTCAACTACCTCGCCGGCCAGGTCGCGCGCTCGATGGAGAACGTCGACCTGCACGAGACCGCCGCCCGCGAGTCGGTGACCGACGAGCTGACCGGGCTCTCCAACCGGCGCGCCTTCGACGAGGCCCTCTCGAGCGAGATCGAGCGCGCCAAGCGCTTCGGCGGCGAGCTCGGGCTCGTGCTCATCGACCTCGACAACTTCAAGACCGTCAACGACACGTACGGCCATCCGCAGGGGGACGTCGTCCTGCGCGAGGTCGCGCGCGTCCTGCGCGAGAGCTCGCGCGAGATCGACCATCCGGCGCGCTACGGCGGCGAGGAGCTCGCCGTCGTCCTGCCCGGCACCGACGTCGAGGGCGCCTACAACCGCGCCGAGCGCGTCCGCGACGAGATCGGGCGGCTGCGGATTCCGCGCCTCGGCGGCGGCGGCGCGCTGACGATCACGGCGAGCTGCGGGGTCGCGGCGGTGAGCGCCGGGAACGCCGACGGGCACACGCTCGTGCAGGCGGCCGACACCGCGTTGTACGAGGCCAAGCACAGCGGGAAGAACACGTCCGTCCGCGCGAGGTAGGCTGTCGTCGAGATGGGATTGCTGGACGACGCCATCCGCGAGCATCTCGAGCTCAAGCGGCGCCGCGGCGCGGACGCCGGTGAGATCTCACGGCTGGAGGACGAGGCGCTCGGCGCGGTGCCCCGCTCCGCCGAGGGCGTCCCCGACATGTCGGACACGTTCGCGCCGGACGACGACGACGCCGTGGCCGGCGAGGTGCCGTCGCCGCCGCCGTGGGCGGACGAGCCGACCGCGGCCCATCCGCCGCTCCCGGAGCCGGTCGGCTACGAGCCGCCGCCGATC
>JBOGYT010000193.1:0-8479 GCA_050696955.1 Solirubrobacteraceae bacterium
TTTCCGACCTACCGCTCGCGCGGCGCGATCCGCGAGCTGGGCAAGGTGCTCGGCCTGCCGCCCGGCGAGATCGAGCGCGTCGCGCGCGGCAGCGAGGGCTGGGGCTCGCTCGAGGTCGACCGCGACATCGAGATCGCGCTCGGGCCGGGGCGGGTGACCGGCCGCTGGACGTGGCTGGCGCGGCTCGCCTACGAGGCCTACGGCCTGCCGCGCCATCTCTCCCAGCACTCGGGCGGGATGATCGTCGCGACGCGGCCGCTCGTGGACTGCGTCCCGCTCGTGCCGGCCGCGATGGAGGGTCGCCAGCTCGCCCAGTGGGACAAGGACTCGTGCGCGGACGCGGGCTTTCTGAAGATCGACCTGCTCGGGCTCGGGATGCTCAGCGCCGTGGAGCGCTGCGTCGAGCACATCGCCGCCCAGCGCGGCGAGCGCATCGACCTGTCGCGGATCCCCTACGACGACCCGGCGACATACGAGTGCATCCAGAACGCCGACACGACCGGCGTCTTTCAGATCGAGTCGCGCGCGCAGATGGGATCGCTGCGGCGCACGCGGCCGGAGAACCTCGACGACATCACGATCCAGGTGGCGATCGTGCGCCCGGGGCCGATCGTCGGCGGCGCGGTCAACCCCTACATCGAGCGCCGCCAGCGGCTGCGCGAGGACCCCGGCTACGAGGTGCCTCACCTGCATCCGTCGCTCGAGCCGCCGCTGCGCGACACGCTCGGCACGATCATCTTCCAGGACCAGGTGCTCGAGGTCGCGCAGGCGTTCGCCGGCTTCAGCGTGGGCGAGGCCGAGGGGCTGCGCCGGGCGATGAGCCGCAAGCGCTCGGCGGAGGCGATCGAGGCGCACCACCGGCATTTCGTCGAAGGCGCGATGGCGAAGCATCCAGACGTGACCGAGGAGCTCGCCGAGCGCGTCTTCACGATGGTCTCGGGCTTCTCCGGCTTCGGCTTCCCCAAGGCCCACGGCGCCGCCTTCGGGCTGCTCGCCTACCAGTCGACGTGGCTGCGGGTCCACTACGGGCCCGAGTTCTTGTGCTCGCTGCTCGACGAGCAGCCGATGGGCTTCTATCCGCCCGACGCGCTCGTTCACGAGGCGCAGCGGCGCGGGATCGAGATCTTCGCGCCGGATGTCAACCGCAGCGAGGTCGGCTGCACGGTGACGCGTGGGCGGGACGGACGTGGCGTGCGGATCGGCCTGGGCTACGTGCTCGGCATGCGCGCCGACGAGGTCGAGGCGCTCGTCGCCGCGCGCCACGCGGGCGGTCCGTTCGGCTCGCTGGAGGACCTCGCCTCGCGCGCGGGCGCCGGCCGCGCGGCCCTCGAGCGCCTCGCGTGGTCGGGTGCCTGCGACGAGCTCGCGGGCGGGGACCGGCGCATCGCGCTGTGGCAGCTCGGGGTGACCGCGCCGGGGCAGCGGGTGAGAGGTTCCCGGGCGACCGGACGAAGCCCGCGTTCTCGAGGGCGCCGGCAGGATGCCGGCGGCGTGCACACCCAGCTCGCGCTGGCCCTCGATCTGCCCGCGGCGCCCGCGCTGCAACGCCTGTCGGCGTGGGAGTCGATGATCGCCGACTACGAGACGACCGGGCTGACTGCGGCGACCCACCCGATCGGGTTGCTGCGCGGGCGCCTGGATTCGGACGGGGCGGTCCACGTCGACGACCTCGCGCGCCTGGACCACGAGGCACCCGTCCGGATCGGCGGCCTCGTCGTCGCCCGCCAGCGTCCGGGAACCGCGAAGGGCGTCACGTTCCTGCTGCTCGAGGACGAGCACGGGACGGTCAACATCGTCGTCCCGCCGCAGATCTACGAGCGCGACCGGCTCACCGTTCGCACCGAGCCGCTCGTGGTCGTCGAGGGCCGGCTGGAGCGCCACGCGGCCGCGGGCGGGGCGATCAACGTCGTCGCCCGGCGGGTGACACGGCTCGACCTCCCCGATCGCGTCGCGGCGCAGGTCAAGGACTTCTCGATGCTCGACGCGCTCGAGCTCGCCCGCCAGTCCGCGCAGCGCGACGAGCAGCAGGCCCTCGCCGCGACGGGCACCGACGACTTCCGCGCGGTCGCGCCGCCGGTGATGAGCTTCGCGCAAGGCAGACGGCGCTGACCCTGACGCGTCCGATGACCGTCGCGGATGCGGCGCCGCCACCGGTTCCCCGTACCACCAGTACGAGGAACCGCTGTCACCACCGCCCCGCTTGGTCCTCGAACGCATCAGCGCCAGCGCTCGCAAGCAGCCACCGCGTCGGAAGTTCTCCCGGTGAAGTAGATTGCGCGCCGCATGGGAGCCCTGCTCATCCTTTCGTTCTTCGTCGCCCTCGGTCTCGGCGTCGTGCTCGTCGCGATGCGCGGCGGGCCGCGCGGTGTGCGCGACACGCTCGAAGCCGGACGGCGCAAGCCGCTGCACATGGCCGAGTTCGCCGTTGCCGGAGCGATCGCGCTGTTCGGGCTCGTGGTTCCCGCGATCGTGCTGCTCGGCGACCAGGCGTCGGCCGGGCCGAGCGGATCGACGCTCAACGCGTCCGCGACGAAGGGCCGCGAGGCGTTCGCCCAGCGCTGCTCGCAGTGCCACCTCCTCAAGGATGCGGGTGCGGCCGGGCGCGTCGGGCCGAACCTCGACAACCTGCGTCCGAAGGCCGCGCTGACGCTCGACGCCATCGCCAAGGGGCGCGCGCGGGGGCAGGGCCAGATGCCCGCCCAGCTGCTCGAAGGCGAAGAGGCGAAGGACGTCGCGAACTACGTCGAGAAGGTCGCCGGCCGCTAGCGCCGGTGACGTCGCCGGCGCCTGGCCCCGCAGATAGCCCGTCCGCGGCGCACTCGACCCCGCAATGTGCGCAGTTCCGTCCGCAGTCTCCATAACACTGCGCATATGCAGGGAAATCCATCGCTGCTACGATGGCGCCGCCAGATGCCGAGTTCCGGGGCCACGGCACCGGGAGCGGGGGAACCAGAGTTAGGGGCGAATCGTCCGGATGGACGTAGCGCAGCTCTTTCAGCGCGAGCCCGTCAGCTAACCCCGTAGGCCTCAACAGAAAGAGGAACACACCGATGGCACACGGGGAGCCAAGCGCTTGGTGGGCTGACGTTCAGCACCTCCGCAGCGACTACGAACGGACCGATGACGCGCGCCGTCGCGCCGATGAAGCCGATCTCGCCGCTCCGACCCGTCGTACCGTCGAGATCCGTGGGCGCACGGTGCCCGCGCCGCCGGTCCCGCGCGCGGTCGAGTTCGATCGCGCCATGGATATCCCGCGCCGCCGCCCGGCGCGCCTGCCGGTCGAGCGGATGGGCGCCCGTCCTGACCGGATGGCGATGTGGGCGCTCGTCATGGGCGTGATGCTCATCCTCGTCGCCGTCACGACGGCTGACGCGTCGACCGCCGGCGCGGTCGTCGGCCGCTGATCACGCGTTAGCTAGTTAGGAAGCGTCCGAAAACAAGCTGTGGGTTTGGGTGCCGGATCGTGGATGGTCGGGGCCGCGCGGTCCCGCAGCGAATACCGGTGGTATTCGCAAGAGGCCGGGTGACTCCGAGCGCCGCGAGACGGTGCCCAAACACGCAACTTGTTGATGGACGCTTCCTTAGCTCGCCGGACCTGCGAGCGCCACGTGCTCGCGTAGCGCGCGCTGGATCCTGCCGTGGCGGCTGCCGGGCCGGCCGCTTACGAGCGCGTAACCGGCAATGAGCCGGGGTTTATTGCCATGCGTACAACGGATAGGCCCTTGTGAGGGCACGGCTCACGGCCTACACTTACGCGACGTAAGCAACAAGCCCGAAGTAAAGCACCGGCACGGACCGCCTCCTCCTCCCCCCCGCCCCCTAGAAGGCACTTCATGAAGACACCGATGAGCAGGTTCCAGATTCACGACGACTTGACGGCCCCCGAGGGCTCGGTCCCTGTGCTGCGCGGCGCCCTCGCGACCGGCGGCCAGCTGCCGAACTTCCTCGGCGTACTCGCCGGCTCCCCCGCTGCCCTGCGCGGATACGCGCGCTTCCGTTCCGAGCTGCGCCGCGGCGCGCTGGACGTCGCCACGCTCGAGCGCATTGCGCTGGCCGTCGCCGAGCACCACGGCTCCAAGCCCGGGCTTGCGCTGCACACCCGCACCGCGCGTCAGGCGGGTCTCGCGCTCGACGAGGTCGCGCTCGCGCGCGAGTTCGACTCGAAGAACGAGCGGATGGCGGCGCTGCTGCGCTACCTGAAGGCCGTCGTCGAGAGCCCCGGCAGCCCGCCGATGCACCTCCACGAGGAGGCCCGCGAGGCAGGCTGGTCGGACGAGCAGATCCTCGAGGCGATCGCGTTCGTCGCGCTCGAGCGCTTCACCGCGATGCTGAACGTCGCGGGCGAGGTCCCGGTCGACGGGTCCGTCGAGGACACGCGGACCCTACGCGCCGCTTAACCTACGGCGGTATGGACCTCGCGGAGGAGGGTCCCGCGCCCGCCCCGCCGACCGGCGGGCCGGGCCAGCGGACCCGAGGACAACGAGCTGACCACGTGCGGCCCTGCTGCTGCCCGCTGTACCACGAAGCGATCGAGCTGATCGGGCGTCGCTGGACGGGAGCAATCGTGGGGGTGCTGATCGTCGAGCAGCGCGGGCTGCGGTTCTGCGAGATCGCTACCGCGGTTCCCGAGCTCTCCGACCGGCTGCTGTCCGAGCGCATGAAGGAGCTCGAGGCTCGCGGCCTCGTCGAGCGCACGGTGCAGCAGGGCCGGCCCGTGCGCGTGGAGTACTCGCTGACCGAGATGGGCCGCGAGCTCGCGCCCGCCGTGCAGGAGCTGCGCCGCTGGGCGCGCCGCTGGCTGGCCGATTAGCGGCCCGCAGGCTTATCCCGGCGTACAACCGGCGCGGGCCGGTGTCACGTTAGGCTGCCCGCCATGCCCGACGACCGCCCGCAGACCCCCGATGACGTCAAGGCGCTCGTCGCCGAGCACGACATCCGCTTCATCCGCCTCTGGTTCACCGACATCCTCGGCCAGCTGAAGTCGTTCTCGATCAACCAGGAAGAGCTCGACGACGCGTTCGAGGGCGGCATGGGCTTCGACGGCTCGTCGATCACGGGCTTCAACGCGATCGAGGAATCGGACATGCTCGCGATGCCCGATCCGAGCACCTTCGCGGTGCTGCCGTGGCGCCCGGAGGAGCAGGGCGTCGGCCGCCTGTTCTGCGACGTGCTCACGCCCGAGCAGACGCCCTACGAGGGCGACCCCCGCCACGTCCTGCGCCGCGCGCTGCGGCGCGCCTCGGACATGGGCTTTGACACGTTCAACGTCGGGCCCGAGCTCGAGTACTACCTCTTCCGCGATTCCCAGAGCACCGAGGTCCTCGGAGTTGATCGAGAACGACTTCAGCTGGCCCAGGATGTCCGTGAACCAGAGCCGGATGAAGCGGATGTTGCTCTCCTGGACGTAGGCGAGGACGTCCTGCTGCGTGCTGGGCTGCGTCATGGCCGCGAGCCTAGAGGACGTCCGCGCGCGCCGTCTTTGGCCCCACGGAGGAAATTTCGCTGCTCAGAGGTAGCGCAGCGCCCACTCGCGGAGCTCGCGCAACGCGGGCGCGAGCTCGCGGCCCATGTCGGTCAGCGAGTACTCGACGCGGGCCGGCGAGCCCTCGCGGACCTGGCGCTCGACGATCCCGCGCGCCTCGAGCTCCTTCATCCGCTCCGACAGCAGCCGGTCGGACAGGTTGGGCACCGCGCCGCCGATCTCCGAGAAGCGCATCGCGCCGCCCTCGAGCAGGACCCACACGATCGCGCCGGTCCAGCGCTTGCCGATCAGCTCGACGCCTTCATGGAGGTATGGGCAGCACTCCCCCGGAGGTGCAAGCGTCGCGATGGCGACCCTGCGACGGGGAGACGTGCTCATGGCTTAGGCGGCGCGCAGGATGCGCGCGTCCTCCACGGACCCGTCGGCGGGCACGTCACCCGCCACGTGCACCATCGACGTGAACGACTCGAGCGCCACCACGGCGAGCGCCTCGATCAGCTGCTCGTCGCTCCAGCCGGCCTCGCGGGCCTCCTCGAGCAGGTGGCTCGGGCAGGTGCGGTGCTCGGCCAGCGGCCGCAGGTAGCGCAGCAGCGCCGCCTCGCGGTCGTCGCGCGAGTCCCACTCGCGGGCGAGGGCGAGCTCGTCGAGGCCGAGGCCGGCCAGGCGCCCGGTGCGGGCGTGGAGCTTCAACCCCACGTCGCACTGGTGCTGGGCCGCCACGGCCAGGGCGATCCGCTCGAGCGTCGGCCGCGGGAGCGAGCCGTTGCGCATCTCGGAGCGGAAGCGCGTGTAGCCGCGGAGCGCGGCGGGTGAGCCCGCCAGCACGCCGAGGAAGTTGGGCAGCTGCCCGGCGCCGGCCACTGCGGCCTTGACCACCGGGAGCGACGCCTCGGGAGCGGTGAGGTCGTCGTGGATTTGGAACCGGGACATCTGGGTCTTCATTGCGAACCGCCTGGGGAGAGGGAGCTTTGGGGAGCGCTCGCTGCGGCGTCCTTACCCTTCATAAGTGTAGGACGCGGAGCTTGACTCCGCAACCTCCCTAGGAGGTGAGGATCGCGATGAGGATCAGGAGGATCCCGAGCGCGACGGCCCAGGCGATGATCCGCGTCGGGTCGCCCGCCAGGCGCTCCTCGACCGTCTGCGGCGGCCGGCGGCGGCGCGCCGTGGACGTGAAGGGCGCGATCTCGGAGCGCTCGCCGGGGCGGCCGTTGATACGGATCGTGCGGCGCCCCTCGGTGACCACCTCGAGCTCCGGCGCCTCGACCACCTCGGTCGCCTCGGCGGCAGCGAACTCCTCGGTTTGTGCCCGCGCCGACTCGGCGGCCCTGACGAGGTCCTCGGGGTCGTGCTCGACCTGCGGCTCGAAGGCCTGATCGGCCCCCCAGTCCTCGACCGGGCGACGGCGGCTGCGGGGCGGCCCCTCGTGGGTCCGCGCGAACCGGCGCCCGCGCACACGCGGGAAGTCCTCGTCGATTCCCCAGTCGTCGGCGACGCGCCGACGGGGTGCCTCTGAGCTCTCGTGGTCGTACAGAGCCCGCTTGTCCCGGGCCTCGTGGTCTGGCATCGGTCTCTGTGTCCTCGTCCGTCCGCTTACGGGGTTAGCTGACGGGCTCGCGCCGGATCTGCGCTACGCCAAGGCGATTCGCCCCCACCTGCCTGGGTCCCCCGCTCCCCGGCTCCTCCGGGAACTCAGCGGTTGTGCCGCGCCGCATCGTAACAAGGGCGAAAAACCCTGCAAGGGCACACACTTATGACAAACCGCACGGACGGAACTTTTTATTTTGCAGACCTAGTTGGAGGAGGACACGCCTGTGGCCTTCGCCACGAACGCGGCAACGTCGTCCGCGTCCTGCCCCTCGACGAGGTCGGCGGCCATGTTCCCGTTGCCGCGCGCACGCCCGTTGTGGATCGCGTCGAGCACGAACGCCTTCCGCTTGGCCGGATCGGTCTGACTCGCAAGCAGGTCGTCGAGGTTCGGCCCGACCTGGGCGACCGCGTTGGCGGCCTCGAGCGTGTGGCAGTTGGCGCAGCGCTCGCCGAACAACTGGCGCCCCGTCTTCTCCCCCGCGGTGAGGTTGGTCACGTTGGCCTCGGGGATGTCGTCGCGGTTGTCGACGGTGGCGATCACCGCGGCCGGGATGCCGAGCCCGAGCACGACGAGGGCGATCAGGAAGTTGACGAGCGCGAGCCTACGGGTGCCGCGGCTCTGCGAGGCCATCCGCTTGCGCGCGCCGCCCGGGCCGCCGCTGATGGCCACGAAGAGGACCGTCAGCCCGAGGGCGACGAAGACGAACGTGAAGACGAGGGCAGCCCACACGGAGCGGCAGATTACTTGGTGGTACGGATCATCGGCGCCGTCCTGACGCGAAGGACTGGATCGCCGGGGCCACCGTCCGGAAGTCGGCGAGCTCCACCGCCTCCGCCTCCCGCCGCGCGCGCTCCTCGAGCGAGACGATCTCGGCGTCGAGCGCCTCCGGCGCCTTCAGCGGCTCGAGGCCGTCGACGAAGTCGTTGATCGCGCCGCCCGCGATCGCCAGCTTCTCGAGCCGCCCGCTGGCGATCAGCAGCGGCTCCGAGCGCACGAGCAGGCGGTGGCGCTCGTAGACCGGCGGCGGCACGATCAGGTTGACGGTGCCGAACTCGTCCTCGATCAGGAGGAACACGATGCCCTTGGCGGTGCCGGGGCGCTGGCGGGCGACGACGAGCCCGCCGATCCTGACGCGTTCCTCGTGGCGCATGTTCTCGAGCTCGCGGCAGGAGACGGTGCCGGCCGGGAGGTCGCCGCGCAGCAGCGCCATCGGGTGCCGGCCGAGCGTCAGCCCGGTGGTAGCGTAGTCGGCGATCATCGACTCCCACGGGTCGAGCTCGCGCAGGCTGGGCGCAGCCGGCACGTCGAGCGGGAGCGCGAGCTGCGTGCCGTCGGGGACCGGGTCGCCGGGCGCGGCGATCCCCAGCTCCCACAGCACCTCGCGGCGGGTGGCGCGATCGTCTTTGCGG
>JBOGYT010000194.1:0-10535 GCA_050696955.1 Solirubrobacteraceae bacterium
TCCCGGTGCAGTCCGAGGGCCCCGGCGAGCGCCGGGCGATCGAGGTCATCCGCGGCTGGAGCGAAGCGCTGCGCACCGGCGACATCGATCGCGCGGCGGCGTTCTGGGGCCTGCCGGCGAAGATCCAGAACGCGACGCCCGTGCTGACGCTGCGCACCGTCGACGACGTCCGCGCGTTCAACCTCTCGCTGACGTGCGGCGCGATCCTGACCGCCGCCGGCAAGGCGAAGCAGTTCACGATCCTGAAGATGCGCCTGACGCAGCGCCGCGGCGCGAACTGCGGCTCGGGCGTCGGCAGGCAGGCGCGCACGGCGATCCGCGTCGAGGACGGCAAGATCGTCGAGTGGTATCGCCTGCCCGACGATCCCGAGGCGCCGCGCTCGGCGCCGCCCGGCACGCCGACGACGACGCTGCCGGGCGTCTCGCCCGTGATCTGACGACGGCCGGCGGCCTACAGATACGGCTCGCGCTCGACGACGCGGTCACGCGCGACGACCGTCCCGCGCTGAGCCTGCATGAGCCAGAGCAGCGAGATCGCCAATCCGACGATGCCCACCACCATCAGGATCACGCCGACGGTGGCGAGCGAGATGCCCGAGACCGAAGCGGTGACGGCGAACTTCAGGATCGCGCCCAGCGCGATGAGGAATATCGATGTGCCTATGCCCATGCGGCTGGGTTTCCCCCCATCGGAGGATTCGTAAGCCCCGCAACGGCCGTCAGTACGATCTGAGGGGTGCCGGCGACGACATCCGACCTCTACGCGATCCCGCCCGAGCTCGCCGATCTGCGCGACACGATCCGCCGGCTCGCCCGCGAGCAGATCGCCCCGCGCGCCGCCGAGATCGACCGTACGGGAACCTACCCGCAGGACGTCCGCGAGCTGCTCGCCGAGCATGACGTCCTCGCCCTGCCCTTCGAGGAGGAGTACGGCGGGACCGGCACCGGCACGCTCATGCTGCAGATCGCCGTCGAGGAGATCGCCAAGGCGTGCGCCTCCTCGGCCCTGATCCTCATGGTCCAGGAGCTCGGGACGCTGCCGATCCGGCTCTTCGGCAGCGACGAGCAGAAGCAGCGCTTCCTGCCGCGCTGCGCGTCGGGCGAGTGGTCGCCGGCCTTCGCGCTGTCCGAGCCCGAGGCCGGATCGGACCCCGCCGCGCTGCGCACGAGCGCGGTTCGCAGCGAAGCCGGCGACGAGTGGATCATCAACGGCCAGAAGAACTGGATCACGAACGCCGGCGTCGCCGACTTCTACATCGTGTTCGCCAAGACCGACCGCGAGAGCAACCGCAGCTCGGCGTTCATCGTCGAGTCCGACCGCGACGGCTTCGATCCCGGCCAGCTCGAGCACAAGCTCGGCATCAAGGGCTCGCCGACGGGCTCGCCGTCGTTCACCGACGTGCGCGTGCCGGCGTCGAACCTCATCGGCGTGGAAGGCAAGGGGCTGTCGGTCGCGCTGGCGACGCTGCAGCGCACGCGCCTTGGCGCCGCCGCGCAGGCGGTCGGCATCGCCCAGGGAGCGACGAACTACGCGGCCCAGTACGCGCGCGAGCGGATCGCGTTCGGCAAGCCGATCAACGAGCTGCAGGGCATCCAGTTCAAGCTCGCCGACATGGAGACGCGCACGGCCGCCGCGCGCGAGCTGCTCTACAAGGCGTGCGCGCTCGCCGACCGCAACGACCCGCAGCTCGGCAAGTACTCGTCGATGGCCAAGCTGTTCGCGTCGGACACCGCGATGGCGGTGACGGTCGAGGCGATCCAGGTCCTGGGCGGCTACGGCTACGTCAACGAGTACCCGGTCGAGCGGATGATGCGCGACGCCAAGATCACCCAGATCTACGAGGGCACGAACGAGATCCAGCGGGTCGTCATCGCCCGGACGATGAGGTAGGGGGCGATGCAAGCGCCAACGGCACGGCGGGTCTTGCTGGCGGCGCTGTTCGCGCTGTGCGCCGGGCTGGGGGCCGTGGCGCTCGTGAACGGCTTCAGCCTCTCCACGCCCGTCCGCCTGCTCCAGGGCACGGCGGTCGTCGTGCTGGCGATCTTCCTGATCGGCGGGCTCATGATGTCGATCGGCCTGCGGTTCGCCGGCTGGAGCGAGCCCGAGTCCGAGGCCGAGTTCGAGCGCCTCGTGGAGGAAACCGAGCGGCTGGCGCGCGACGGCGTGGCGGCCGACCCGGAGGAGATGGAGTTCCTCGAGCTCGATCCCTACGACGACGAGGACTTCGCCGAGCTCGTCCGCGAGGCGATGGACGAGCTGCCCGACCTGCTCCAGCGCGCGCTCGAGCGCAACGTCGCGGTCGTGATCTCAGACGGCGGGCGCAAGGCGCGCGCGTACGGCCTCTACCACGGCGACGGCGTCGCGCGCGACGACGTGTCCGACCGGATCATCATCTACCGCGACACGCTGCGGCGCGATTTCGGCCACGACCCCGACCGGTTGCGCTCCGAGGTGACGCGCACCGTGCGCCACGAGCTCGCCCATCACCTCGGCGCCGACGAACTCGGGGTGCGCGAGCTGGGGCTCTGAGGTGTCGACGCGCGAGGAGCGGGTGGCGCTGGCGGCAGCGCACGCGCTTGGAGACGTCGAGGAGACGCCCGGTGCCGTGCTGGTGCGCGTGCCGGAGGCTCCCGATTCGCCGATGCTCAACCGCATCGTCGGCCTCGGCACGGAGCATCCGGCGACCGAGGGCGAGATCGACGACGCGCTCGCTGCGATGGGAAGCGGCGTCACGTTCTATGTCGCGGTCTCGCCCGGCGCCCAGCCGGCGGAGCTCCCGGGGTGGCTCCAGGCGCGCGGGCTCGAGCCCGGCTGGGGCTGGATGGCGTTCCGGCGCGGCGTCGAGGCCCCTCCGGAGGCGCACAGCGAGCTGCGCCTCGTCGAGGTCGCAGACGACGACGCCGCGGCCGCCTTCGCGCGGATCGTGCGGATCAGCTACGGCCTGCCCGCGGCCGTGGAGGCAGCGGTCGCGCGCGCGCCGGCACGTGGCTGGCAGTGCTGGCTGGCACTGGACGGCGACGAGCCCGCCGGCGCCGCCGGACTGCTCGTCGCCGACGGCGCGGGATATCTCGGCTACGCCGGGACGCTCGACGCGCATCGCGGCAAGGGCGCCCAGAGCGCGCTGCTCAGGGCGCGGATCGAGCGCGCCGCGGAGCTCGGCTGCGACATGCTGATCACCGAGACCGGCGAACGGCGCGACGATCTGCCGAGCAACTCGTACCGCAACATCCTGCGGGCGGGCTTCGAGGAGGTCGCCGTCACGGCGCACTGGGTGAGCCGCCGGCCCGACGCCGGCTGATCCCCTGGCCGTTAAGCGAATGTTTCCCCGCGGTCGGGCGTGCTCGCACTACGGTCGATGGTCTCGAACAGCCTCGAAGGAGTTGCAGATGTCCGACAACCTGGCAATGCTCCGCGCGCGCAACCTCGCCGTCTGGTCGGCGGGCGATTGGGACGCGATGGCGGAGTTCATCGCGTCCGCGGGCCCGCGGCTGCTCGACCGGCTGCCCGTGGGCCCAGGAACCTCGCTGCTGGACGTCGGTACGGGAAGCGGCACGTCCGTCGCCATTCCCGCCGCGCAGCGCGGCGCCGAGGTCACCGGCTCGGACATCACCGACGCGTGGTTTCCCGCTGCTCGCCGCAACGCGGACGAGGCGGGCGTCGACGTGCAGTGGCTCGTCGGCGACGCCATGGAGCTCCCCATTCCCGACGACGCCTTCGACGTCGTGACGTCGACCTTCGGGCACATGTTCGCGCCCGACCACGCGACGGCCGCGAGCGAGCTGGCGCGCGTCTGCCGCCCGGGCGGCACGGTGGGCCTGGCCTGCTGGACGCCGGAGGGCACGGTCGGCCAGATGTTCATCCGGCTCGGCGGCCACATGCCGCCGCCGCCCGAGGGCTTCCAGCCCCCGCCCCTGTGGGGCGTCGAGGCGCACGTGCGCGGGCTGCTCGAGCCGCTGGGCTTCGAGCTCGAGCTGCGTCGCGAGAACATCGTCATGACGTTCCCCTCGGTCGAGGAGCAGAGCGACCACATGGAGCGCAACTTCGGCCCGATGGTCACCGCCAAGGCCGCACTCGGCGACGGCTGGCCCGCGGTCCGCGCGGACTTCCGTGAGTTCATGACCGAGATGAACGAGGCCGACGACGGGAGCGTGGTGACGACGAACGAGTACCTGGAGATCGTCGGAACGCTGGCGGAGTAGCGCCGTCCGGGGGCGCCCGTCTCCCATATCCTCGGCCGCGTGATGATCGTCATGCAGCCGGGGGCGGCCGAGGCCGAGATCGCGGCGGTGCGCGAGCGGCTGGCCGAGACCGGGGTCCACGTCGTCGTCCTGCCCGGCAAGCTGACGACGGCCATCGGCGCGATCGGCGATCCGGCCGGCGTCGCCGAGCTCGGCCTCGAGGGGATGCCCGGCGTCGACCGCGTCGTGCCGATCTCGCGGCCGTACAAGCTCGCCTCGTCGGAGCTCAGCCACCACGAGCCGTCGTCCTTCGAGATCGCCGGGCGCACGGTCGGTGGCGGCGAGACGTTCTGCCTCATCGCGGGCCCCTGCACGGTCGAGTCGCGCGAGCAGACGCTCGCGGTCGCGGACGCGGTGAAGGCCGCCGGCGCCTCGATGATGCGCGGCGGCGCGTTCAAGCCGCGCACGTCGCCGTTCGCATTCAAGGGGATGGGCGGTGAGGCCCTCGAGATCCTCGTCGAGGCGCGCGAGCAGACCGGGCTGCCGGTCGTCACCGAGCTGCTCGACGTCCAGCACGCCGACGCCATCGAGGCCGTCGCCGACGTCGTGCAGATCGGCGCGCGCAACATGCAGAACTACGCGCTGCTCGAGGTCGCGGGCCGGCTCGGCAAGCCGGTGCTGCTCAAGCGCGGCCTGTCGTCGTCGCTGGACGAGCTGCTCATGGCCGCCGACTACATCCTCAAGGAGGGCACCGAGGAGGTCATCCTCTGCGAGCGCGGCATCCGGACGTTCGAGACCGCGATGCGCTTCACGCTCGACCTCGGCGCGATCCCGTGGCTGAAGCTCCACACGCACCTGCCGGTCGTCGTGGACCCCAGCCACGCATCGGGCGATCGCCAGCTCGTCGAGCCGCTGTCGCGCGGCGCCGCCGCCGTCGGGGCCGACGGCGTCATCGTCGAGGTGCACTCCGACCCCGAGCACGCCCGCTGCGACGGGCCGCAGTCGCTGCACGCGGCCGACTTCGGCGCCTACGCCGCGGGCGTCGCGGCCCATGCCGAGCTGCTCGGCAAGCGGCTGGCCTGACTCACCGCTCCGGCGGGCCGTCGCCGGGCATCAGCCAGGCCGAGACGTCCGGCCCGGCGTTCATGAGCGAGCCGCGCTTGAGCGTCTCGGGGCCGAAGCGCTCGCGGACGTCGTCCATGGCCGCGTCGAGCGCGGCCGTGTCGGGGCCGTCGAGCGGCATCGCGAGCTGCACGAACGCCTCGTGCACGAGGTTCGAGACGGTCACGCCGACGAGGGTCACGCCGCGGCATTCGATCATCGGCCGGGCTTGCGCGAGCAGCGCTCGCGCGCTCGCCAGGACCGGCTTGGTCCCCGAGGTGTGCCGCGGCATCGTGTGCGAGCGGGTGGCGCGCGAGAAGTCGTCGAAGCGCAACCGCAGCACGACGGTGCGGCCCGCCTGCTCGGCGCGGCGCATGCGGCGTGTCACGCGGTCGACGAGGCCCGCGAGCGTGGCGTCGAGCTCGTCCGGCGACGGCTGCGAGCGCCCGAGCGCGCGCTGCGAGCCGATCGAGCGTCGCCCGCGGCGCACCTGGTAGCGCCGGACCTCGCGGTTGTGCGCGACGGCGTACAGGTAGTGGCCCGCATGGCGGCCGACCGTCGACATCAGCGCCGTCTCGCCGGCGCCCGCGAGGTCGCCCACCGACCGCAGGCCGCAGGCGTGCAGCTTCGCGCCGGTCGCCGGCCCGACGCCGGGGATCCGCTGCACCGGGAGGGGATGCAGGAACGCCAGCTCGTCGTCGGGCGCCACGACGAGCAGCCCGTCGGGCTTGGCCTCGTTGCTGGCGATCTTGGCCAGGACCTTCGTCGTCGCGACGCCGATGCTGATCGGCAGACCGACCTGCGCGCGGACGGTCGCGCGCAGCGCAGCGGCGGTCTCCTCGGGGGAGCCCGAGATATGGCGCAGCCCGCGCACGTCGAGAAACGCCTCGTCGATCGAGAGCCGGTGGACGATCGGGGCGGTGTCGTCGAAGATCGCGAAGACGGCCTTGCTGGCGTCGACGTACGCCTCCCAGCGCGGCGTCACGACGATCGCGTGCGGGCACAGCCGGCGCGCCTTGCCGCCGCCCATCGCGGAGCGCACGCCGCAGGCACGAGCCTCGTAGCTCGCCGCCAGGACGACGCCCCCTCCGACGATCACCGGCCGGCCTCGCAGCCGCGGGTCGTCGCGCTGCTCGACCGACGCGTAGAACGCGTCGAGGTCCGCATGGAGGATCGTCGGCTCGCGTGACACGAACATATGTTCCCATCATGTGCAAGGACGAGCGAGCCGGCTCAGTCCGGCAGCGCCACCGTGTGGCCGATGCCTCCCTGCCGCCAGTGGATCTGCGTGCTCGTGACGCGCAGCGCCTGCACCGCGCCGTCGGCGAGCGGCGTGAACCTGCCCGCCGTGTTGAACGCCAGCAGCGTGGTCACACCGCTCGCGTAGTTCGTCCGCTCGACCGCGCCGGCGCCGCTCGGGGCGATCCCCGTCTTGCCGTAGTTCGTGTCGTCGGGGCAGTGCGGGAGCTGGTCATACAGCTGACAGGCGTAGCCGCTCAGCGGCTGCCGCGTGTTGCCGCGCACCTCGATGCGGGTCAGCAAGCGGCTGACTCCCCCGTACTGGTCGCTGTGGCCCTCGTCCACGAGCACCCAGGTCCCTGCGGTGTCGACGACGCTGGCCCAGTCGCGCAGCAGCGGGTCGTCCCACTCGGCGAGCGTGCGGACCTTCCCGCGCGGGAGCACGCAGGCGCCGATCCGGCCCGTCTCGTCGTTGCCGCGCACGACCGTCACGAGCTTGCGACTCGTGGCGAGATCGGTGTATCGCTTGCTGAGCTTCTGGCAGGCCGACGGCTTCTTCGGCTTCTTGGCAACCGCCGCGGGCGAACCGCAGAACGTCAGGGCGAGAGCGAGCAGGCAGACCGTCGTTGCGCGCATGTCATGAAAGACGTTCCCCGCGCGCGATTGTTCCGCACGCTGCCTCATCTGGCCCCGGGCGTTCATCTGGCAGAATGTCTCGTGGAGGCTCCGGCGAGTGCGACGCCGGTGTGAAAGACGTCCCCGTGGAGTGCGACCGCCGGGGGCACAACCGACCACAAGGAGCACCTCATGTCCGAAGCAGTGATCGTCGACGCGGTCCGCACCCCGATCGGCCGCGCGTTCAAGGGCTCGCTCGTCAACGTCAGGGCCGACGAGCTCGCCGCCACCCCGCTGCGCGCGCTCCAGGAGCGCAACCCGGAGGTCGACTTCGCGCAGACCAACGACGTGATGATGGGCGCCGCATCGGCGATCGGCGAGCAGGCCTACAACGTCGGCCGCAACGCATCGCTGCTGGCGGGGATCCCGCACACCGTTCCCGCCTGCACCGTCAACCGCTTCTGCGCGTCGTCGCTGCAGACGCTGCGGATGGCGTTCCACGCGATCAAGGCCGGCGAGGGCGATCAGTACATCGCCGCCGGCGTCGAGGCGGTCAGCCGCGCCGGCCTGGGCGCCGGCATTCCCGACGAGGCGAAGAGCCCGGTGCTCGACGGCTCGGAGGGCTCGGCGTACGACGTGTACATCCCGATGGGGATGACGGCCGAGAACGTCGCCGCCCAGCGCGACGTCACGCGCGAGCAGCAGGACGCGTGGGCGATGATCTCCCAGAACCGGGCGGTCGCCGCGCAGGAGTCCGGCCACTTCGACCGCGAGATCGTGCCCGTCCCGCTGCCCGACGGCGCGGGCGAGCTCACGAAGGACGACGGCCCGCGGCCCGGCACGACGATGGAGAAGCTCGCGGCGCTGAACCCCGTCTTCCTCGAGGACGGTACGGTGACCGCCGGCAACGCCTGCCCGCTCAACGACGGCGCCGCCGCGGTGCTCGTCATGTCCGAGGAGAAGGCGGCCGAGCTGGGCCTCACGCCGCGCGCGCGGATCATCGCCTCGACAGTCGCGGCGATCCGACCGGAGTACATGGGCCTCGGGCCGATCCCGGCGATCCAGGCGCTGCTCGAGCAGGCCGGCATGTCGATGGACGAGATCGACATCGTCGAGATCAACGAGGCGTTCGCGGCGCAGATCGTGCCGTGCCGCGACGACCTCGGGATCGACGAGGACAAGCTCAACCCGTTCGGCGGCGCGATCGCGCTCGGCCACCCGTTCGGCATGACGGGCGCGCGGATCATGACGACGCTGCTCAACGGCCTGGACGCCCGCGACGGCACGTACGGGATCGAGGCGATGTGCGTCGCCGGCGGCATGGGGCAGGCGATGCTCGTCGAGCGGCTCAACTAGGGTCATCTGGCCGCCCCGAAACAGCATCGATGAAGGTGTGCGGGAGCACGTCGCACGTTGACCCGGGGGTTTGGGGATCTGGTCCGCCTGAGGCTTGGCCGATCCCCAAACCCCTTCGCGCTGGCGCTGAGTTCCGGACCGACCACTGGCCGGGCCACGGGGGCGGGAATGCTGTATCTCAAATCCCATGAGCAGCCGCGGCTATCACCGGTGGTAGCCCTGGCTGCTCGTTTCGTTCTCGGGGGTCCGACCCGGCCGCCCGGCGCGCGATCTCGCGCCTCTTTCGATCCTGCCGTTTCGTCCCTCGCCTAGCCCGGCGGGCGCTGCTCTGAAATGCGCTGGAGCAGCGCCGCAGCGCCCATGCCGCCGTCGACCCGGACGCGCGGCAGCGTGAACGGCGCGTCCGGGCTCGCCCACCCGGGCTGCACCGTCGTCGCCGCCCTGTAGCCCGCGTCGCGCAGGGCGGCAATGACGGCGTCGTCGTACGTACCGCTGGGGTAGCAGAAGAAGCTGACCGGCACGCCGAACAGGCGGCGCAGCCGCGTCCGCGAGCCGGCGACCTCGCGGCGCAGGTCGGCTGCGGACAGCGTCGTGAGGTCCTGGTGCGAGAGCGTGTGGGACTCGACCTCCCAGCCCGCGCGGATCATGCGCCGCACCGCCCGCGAGCCGCCCATGTCACGCAGGTTCTTGAGCGTGAGGTTCAGCACCCCGGCCCACCCGGCGCGCCGCAGGATCGCCAGCGCGTGGGTGACGTGGCCGCGTGAGCCGTCGTCGAAGGTGAAGACGATCGGCTTGCGCGGCAGCTTGCCTCCGTGGTGCCAGGCCTTCCAGACCTGGCGCAGCGTGACGGCGTTGTACCCCCGGCGCTTCAGCGCCCTGACCTCGCGTGTGAACTCCTCCGGGCTGACCCACAGGAGCTTCAGCGGCGTCCCCGGCGTCGTGCGGCCGATGACGTGGTACATGAGGATCGGGACGGGCTCGCGCGGCGCGAGATGCGCTCCCGGCATCTCCGCGATCGGCGCGGCGCGCATGATCGGCCGCGCGACGGACACCGCGGTGAGCGTCGACTCGCGTGCCGCGGTGCCGGCCGGCGGATCCTCACCACCGGCGGTCAGCACGCCGACCAACGCGAGCAGCGCACCCAGCGTTCCCGCCGCCACCAGCCGCCGGCGGCGGCTGCTGCGGCGCCTCTGGGCGGCTCGTCGCCGGCGAAGCGCATCGTCGCGATCCATGCTCCTCGCAATCTACGCGCACCGGACGACGGCGCGCCAGGCCTCACGCCGCGAGCGCGCGCAGCTCCTCGAGCGCGTCGTGCAGCGCGTCGCGCGCCACCGCGACGGGCGGGTCGAGGTCGCGGTCGGCGAGCAGGCCGAAGCACACCGACCCGTCGTAGGAGACGATCCCGACCGTCAGGCCCTGGCTCGTCGGGTTCAGCGGGACGGCCGGATGGATGGCGAGCAGCCGGCAGCCGTTGAGCCAGAACGGCTGCTGCGGCCCCGGCACGTTCGAGACGACGAGGTTGAACGCGCGCACGCCGCCCATCGCGCGGGCGAGCGTCGAGGACACGAGCGGCGGCGCCCAGCCGCTGGCGCCGACGAGCAGCGCGCCCGCGCGCACGGCCGCGGAGTCCTTGATCTCGGCCATCGTCGCGTGGATCGCCGCGATCCGGGCGGCGGCGTCGGGCTCGCCGACGGGCAGGTCCACGAGCACCGTCGAGATGTGGTTGCCGCCCTCGTCGCCGGTGCGGCGCACGCTCACCGGCACGAGCGCGACGAGCGGCTTGTCGCTCTCCTGCCCGGCTGCCTGCAGGTAGCGGCCGAGCATTCCGGCGACCGCCGCCAGCAGCGCGTCGTTGACCGTCCCGCCGTTGGACTTGCCGGCGATCTTGAGATCGGCGAGCGGCGCGCTCTGCAGCGCGTAGCGCCGGTTCGGGCCGAGCTTCGCGTTGAGCGGTGTGTTCGGCGCCGACGGGCGCGTCCTGGCGAGCTGGACGGCGAGCTCGGTCGCGCGCCGCAGGTCGCCGGCGGTGCGGCGCGGGTCGGGCG
>JBOGYT010000195.1:0-4351 GCA_050696955.1 Solirubrobacteraceae bacterium
GCTGCGGCCGGTCGCCATGCAGGCAGCGGCGCGGCTTGCGGCGCGGCTGCCCGGCGGGCGCGTCTACACCGACGACATCGCACCGGTCGAGTGGCTCATCGACACGTCGATCGTGCGCTTCGCCGCCGAGAGCGGTTAGGCCCCCGGCTTCCGCAGGATCGACGTGTCGACGACCTCGAAGTCCGATCCCGTGAACCGGTCGAGCGTGTGCAGATCGTCGTTATCCCAGCGCCGGTCGGACGCGCCGGAGAAGTACCACGGCGAGCCATTGTCGGCCAGCAGCGCGCCGTAGCGCTTCAGGGCGCGCGCGACGATCCGCGCCTGCCTGCCGAGGCCGCCGAGGTCGGTCGTGGCCTTCAGGCGGATGCGCAGGCCCATCGGCGGCAGCGAGGGGTCGTCCGAGCCCGAGGCGAAGTGACGCGCCGGGTACACGAACGCGCGGCGGGTCTCGCGGGCCGTGAAGCGCAGCGCGTGGTTGATCGAGCCGCGCTTGACCTCGTGGTAGCGCGCGAGGCCCGGCAGGATCGGCAGGCCGGCGGCGTCGGCGGACGTCCAGCCCTTCGGGCGCAGCGTGTTGGAGCGCAGGTTGAAGACGGCCCCTGAGCCGGCGTGCCAGCTCGCGCCGCCGGCCTGAGGATGCGCGTCGTAGAGCTCGTACAGGCGGCAGCGATCGCGGTCGACGACGAGCACGTGGCGGTCGCCGTCGGCGCTGGGGCCGCCCTCGATCGGCGCCTTGGGCGGGATCGGGTACGTGCCCGTGTTCGACTCGTCCGCGTCGTGAAACGAGACCGGCACCTTCTTCTGCCTGCGCGTGACGACCGTGTACGGGATGCCGATCGGGCCGCCGTCGTAGGTCCCCGAGCCGAAGTCGGCGTGGACGTTCTCCTCGCGCCCGATCGACGCGATCATGGTGGCCGAGTTGGCCGCGACCGGCAGCGTGTCGACGCGCTGGTTGAAGTGGTTGCTCTTCGGCAGGATCGGGCACTTCGGCGCCTTCGGCAGCCGGTGGGCGCTCGCCGCTCCGACCGCCACCGCACCGCAGGCGACCAGCGCGAGGATCAGCGCGATGCGACGGCCCATCGGGCGATCCTAGGAGGTGAACGCCTGGAGGCAGACGATCGCCCGATTGGGCGGATCACGTCGCCAGCCAGCGGTCGAGCGGGAGCGTCGCGCCGGCGCGCGCCAGATCCTCGGGCGCCGGGCTCGTCTCCGGCAGGCCTGCGACCTCGACCCGTGCCCGCCGCGCGATCGTCTTGCGGTTGGAGCGCTCCATGACGCTTGGCTCCAGTGGCCACGGCGTGAGGACCACGGCGCGGACGTCGAGGCCGGCCGCGCGCGCGGCCTCGACCGTGAGCAGCGAGTGGTTGATCGTCCCCAGCCCGGGGCGCGCGGCGATGACGACCGGCAGGCCGAGCGCGACCGCGAGATCGCGGATGTCGTGTTCGGCGTTCAGCGGCACGAGCAGTCCGCCGACGCCTTCGACGACGAGCACGTCGGCATCGGTCGCGGCGTGGCGGGCGGCCGCGACGAGGGTGTCGAGGGACAGCTGGGTGCCGGCGAGCTCTGCGGCCAGGTGCGGGGACACCGCCGGCTCGAAGGTCTGCGCCGTGACCTCCTCCGGCAGCGCCCCGGACGCCGCCGCGAGCAGCTCGTGGTCCGCCGGCCAGACACCGGCCGCCGGCTCGCCGGTTCCGGTGACGACCGGCTTGAAGGCGGCGACCCGTCTGCGGTGCGCCCGCAGCGCCGCCACGACGGCCGCCGCCACGACGGTCTTGCCGGCGCCGGTGTCGGTGCCGGTGACGAAGAGCCCGGGCGTCGCAGCCCTCAAGCCGCGCGCGACTCCGCCGCCCGCGCCGCCTCCTGTGCCACCGCCACGGGGATCGCCGTCGCCGGGCGGAAGCCCGCCTGCAGCGCCCCGCGGCCGAGCACGCGGGCGGCCTCGCGCAGCTCGTCCTTCGTGTGCGAGGCCATGACCGCAAGCCGCAGCCGCGATGTGCCCGGCGCAACCGTCGGCGGGCGAATCGCCTGGGCGAAGACCCCGCGTTCCAGCGCCGCCTCGCAGACGCGCAGCGCGGTCTGCGCATCGCCGACGATCAGGGGCACGATCTGGGTCGTCGAGCCGGCGACGTCGAAGCCCTCACGCGCGAGCTCCCCGCGCAGGACGTCGGCGTTGGCCTGCAGCCGCTGCACCCGCCGCGGCTGCTCTTCGAGCAGGTCGAGCGCCGCCAGGGCGCCGGCGATCGCGGGCGGCGGCGGGGCGGTCGAGAAGATGAGCGGGCGCGCGGTGTTCGTGAGGAACCGCGCGAGCTCGGCGCTGCACGCGGCGAATGCCCCGTACGCGCCGAGCGCCTTGCCCAGCGTGCCGACGACGACGTCGACCTCGGCCTCGAGCGCGACGTCGGCGACCGCTCCCCGCCCGCCTGGGCCGACGCAGCCGGTCGAATGGGCCTCGTCGACGACGAGCCGCACGTCGTGGCGGCGGGCGAGCTCGGCGATCTCCTCGAGCGGCGCCACGTCGCCGTCCATCGAGAAGACGGCCTCGGTGACGATGAGCGATGCGCGCTCGGCGGCCCGGGCGAGGCCCCAGGCGAGGTGCTCCATGTCGTTATGCGCGTAGACGAACGTCTCGGCCCGCGACAGCCGGCAGCCGTCGATGATCGACGCGTGGTTGAGCTCGTCGGAGAAGATCACCTCGCCGGCGCGACTCAGCGCGCTGACGACGCCGAGGTTGGCGAGGTAGCCCGAACCGAACAGCAGCGCCGACTCCGTGCGCTTGAACGCGGCGAGGCGCTCCTCCAGCCGGCGGTGCACGGTCATCGTGCCGGACACGAGCCGCGACGAGCCGGCCCCGACGCCCCAGCGCGCGGCGGCGTCCGCGGCGGCCTCCTGCACGCGCGGATGATCCGCGAGGCCGAGGTAGTTGTTCGAGCACAGCAGCAGGACCGGCTTGCCGTCGAGTACGACGTGTGGCCCCTGCGGGCCGCTGACGAGCCGCGTCCTGCGAAAGAGCCCGAGTTCTGCGAGCTCGGCCAGCCGCGCCGCGATCTCGGTCACGTTCGAGCCGGTCGCTCCGGAACGTGTGTCGTGCGCGCGAAGCGCAGCTGCTTCGACGGATCCCACAGGCGCACCTCGATCGCGCCGAGCTCGCCGGCCGTGTCCGTCTCAGCGTCAGGCGTGTCGCCCTCGAGCCAGCCGCTGCGGTTGTCGGGCCGCGGATCTGCGCCGTTGTCGGGTTGGCGCGCGACGTTCAGCCCGAGGCTCTCGAACATCGCCCGGTCCTCCTCGGGTGTGTTGCCGAGCGTCGTCAGGAAGTTGCCCATCATCACGCCGTTGATGCCCGCGCGGACCGCGAGCTGCTGGAGCTCGCCGATGTTCTCCACGCGCCCGCCGCACAGTCGAAACAGCGCGTCGGGCAGGATGAGGCGGAAGATCGCGATCCACTTCACCGCCTCCCACGGGTCCATGTACTCGCGGTCGCCGAACTTCGTGCCGGGCCGCGGGTTGAGCAGGTTGATCGGCACCGACGTCGGGTCGATCGCCGCCAGCTCGAACGCCATCTCGACCCGCTGCTCGCGCGATTCCCCGAGGTTGAGGATGCCGCCGACGCACGTCTCCAGTCCCGCCTCGCGCACGGCGTCGATCGTGCGCAGCCGGCCCTCGTAGCGGACCGTCTGCGAGACCTCGGGGTAGTAGGACTCCGCCGTCTCGACGTTGTGGTGCACGCGCTGGACGCCCGCCTCCTTGAGCGCCTTGGCGCGCGCCGGGCTCATGTGGCCGATCGATGCGCAGCGCTTGAGGTTCGTGTGCTCGGCGACGAGCCGCGTGCCGTCGAGCACCTTCTCGAAGTCGCGCTTGGAGAGCCCCTGGCCCTGCGTGACCAGGCAGAAGCGGTGCGCCCCGGCGGCCTCGGCGGCGCGGGCGTGCTCGAGGATCTGCTCGGGCTCCATCATCGCGTGCAGCGGCGTCTCGGCCTCCGCGAACCGCGACTGGGCGCAGAATCCGCAGTCCTCGGCGCAGCCCCCGGACTTCGCGTTGACCAGGGAGCACATGTCGGTCGAGTTGCCGAAGTTCGCCCGGCGGACCTTCCACGCGCGCTCGACGAGCTCCTCGATCGCGTTGGGGTCGGTCAGCGCACCGAGCTGCAGCGCCTCCTGACGGGAGATCACGGGCGGCATGCGGCGCGAGAGTACGTCCGGGGCCGGACGCATCGGCGCTTGCAGCGCAACCTCTGCCCCCGTCGTAGTGTCGAACGGTCATGCGCATCTTGTTCGCGACCGCGTTCGCCTTCCTGCTCCTCGCCGCTCCCGCGGCGGCGCAGGACCCGTCCGGCGGCGGCATCGCCCCCCCGACC
>JBOGYT010000196.1:0-8666 GCA_050696955.1 Solirubrobacteraceae bacterium
TTCTCGGCGACGAAATCCACGACCGAAGAGCTCCTGACGCATACCGCGATCAGGGGGTTGTCGGCCGGATCATGTCGGCGGCACGACGCCGCGCGCTCGGCCGCGAACGCCGCGGACTGGCGCGACCGGAAGGCGGCGATGCCGGCGGCCTCGCGCTCGACGAACGCCATGTGCTCGGCGAGCGTGAAGCTGCCCTCCTCGATCTCGATCGGCAGGCGGCCGGCGGCGAGATCGGCGCGCAGCTCGAGCAGCTCCTCCGCCCCCACCGGATGCCAGCGGATGCGATCGAAGAAGCGCAGCAGCCACGGGGAGCCACGCTCGAACGGGCCCCCGCTGCGGTAACGGCTCCAGACCTGGGTCGTGCGGCCGACGAACTGGTAGCCGCCCGGGCCCTCCATGCCGTAGATGCACAGGTAGGCGCCGCCGATGCCGACGGCGTTCTCGGGCGTCCACGTCCGCGCCGGGTTGTACTTCGTCGTCACGAGCCGGTGGCGCGGATCGAGCGGCGTCGCGACCGGCGCGCCGAGGTACACATCGCCCAGCCCGAGCACGAGGTAGTCCGCGCCGAACACGATCCGGCGCACGTCCTCGACGCAATCGAGGCCGTTGATCCGGCGGATGAACTCGATGTTCCACGGACACCACGGCGCGTCGGGGCGCACGCCGGCCATGTAGCGGTCGATCGCCTCGCGCGTCGCCGGATCGTCCCAGGAGAGCGGCAGGTGCACGATCCGGCTCGGCACCGCCAGCTCGTGCGTCGCCGGCAGGTCGTCCTCGAGCGCCTGCACGGCGCCAAGCAGCCGCCGCAGGGGCAGCACGTCGGGGTCGACGTGGACCTGCAGCGAGCGGATGCCCGGCGTGAGGTCGACGACCCCCTCCAGCCCGTCCGCGGCGAGCCGCTCGGCGAGCGCGTGGACGCGCATCCGCAGGCCGAGGTCGAGCATCATCGGGCCGTACTCGACGAGCAGGTTGTCGTCGCCGCTGCGGCGGTAGGTCACCTCCGGCGCGTCGTCGCCGGCGGGCCGGCGCCCGAGGACGCCGTTGTCGCGCGCGTGGCTGCTCGGCGCGCCCGGGATTCGCGCCAGTCGCGGGATCGCGCGCATGCCGTCGGCCTCCTCGTCGCAAACCGCGACGAAGCGCACGCTGTCACCCGGGCGCAGCTGTCCGAGCTTCCAGCGCTCCGCGGTGACGACGGTCGCCGGGCACACGAAGCCGCCGAGGCTCGGTCCGTCCGGCCCGAGCACGATCGGCACGTCGCCGGTGAAGTCGACGGACCCGACGCTGTACGGCGTGTCGTGGATGTTCGACGGATGCAGCCCGGCATCGCCGCCATCGCGCCGCGCCCACACGGGGCGTGGCCCGACGAGCCGCACGCCGGTCCGGTCGGAGTTGAAGTGCACCTCCCAGCGATGTGCGTAGAACGTCTCGATGTCCGCCGGGGTGAAGAACTCGGGCGCCGCGTGCGGTCCCTCGCCGACCGCGATCTCCCACGCGTCCGTCAGCGCTGAGCGGTCGGCAGGCGGGACCGGAGATGGCGCCGGGCTGACGGCGCGAACGGGCGCGGGCACGAGCACGTCGCCGCTGCGCAGGACGCGGCCGCCGTGGCCGCCGAACGCGCCGAGCGTGAACGTCGCGGCGCTGCCGAGGTAGTCGGGCACGTCCAGCCCGCCCGCGACGAGCACGTAGACGCGCAGCCCGAGCCCGTCGATCGGGCCGACGTCGAGCACGCCGCCGGCCGGCACCGCGACCGGCTCCCAGCGCGCGACGGGCCGGCCATCGAGCGTGACCGGCGCCTCGGCCCCGCAGACGCAGACGGTCGTCGGGGCGCTGAACGCCAGTGCCGGCCCGTCGATCGTGCACTCGAGGCCCGGGGCTCCCTCGGGGTTGCCGAGCGCACGGTTGCCGGCCCGAAACGAGCGATCGTCCATCGCGCCCGACGGCGGAACGCCGACCGCCCACAGGCCCGTGCGGCCGGGCCAGTCCTGCACGGTCGTCATCCGGCCGGCGCGCAGGACCTCGATGCGCGGCTGCGTATCGGCGATCGAGCCGAGCGTCGCCGTGCTGTGGCGCCCCTCGCGGAATGCGGGCGCGGCCAGCGCGCAGCGCAGCAGGCCGAGGTTCGTGCGGATCCCGCCGATGCGCGTGCGCTCCAGCCCCTCCGCCAGGCGCTCGAGCGCGAGCTCGCGGGTGTCGCCGGTCGCGACGAGCTTCGCGAGCAGCGGGTCGTAGGCCGTGCTGACCTCGGTTCCCGCCTGCACCCAGGCATCGACGCGCACGTCGTCGGGCAGGGACACCTCGGTGAGCAGGCCCGCGCTGGGGCGGTGGCCGGCGGCGGGATCCTCGGCGTAGACGCGAGCCTCGACGGCGTGCCCACGCGCGGCCGGCGCCGGATCTTCGAACATCGCGTCGTCGCCCTGCGCGAGCCGCAGCATCCACGCGACGAGGTCGATGCCGAAGATCGCCTCGGTGACGGGATGCTCCACCTGCAGGCGCGCGTTGACCTCGAGGAAGTACGCCTCTTCTCGCCGCGCGTCGTAGAGGAACTCGACCGTGCCCGCGGAGCGGTAGCCGGCCGCCGCGCACAGCGCCACGGCCGACGCCGCGAGCCGCGCTCGCACCTCCGCCGGCAGATCCGGCGCCGGCGCCTCCTCGACGACCTTCTGGTTGCGGCGCTGGAGCGTGCAGTCGCGATCGCCGAGCGCGACGACGCGCCCGGCGCCGTCACCGAAGACCTGCACCTCGACGTGGCGCGCGCGGGCGACGAAGCGCTCGAGGAACACGCCGCCGGCGCCGAAGCTCGCGGACGCCAGCCGGGCCACCCGCTCGAAGGCGTCGCGTAGCTCGTCTTCGCCGTGGCAGGGCTCCATGCCGATCCCGCCGCCGCCCGCGGTCGCCTTGAGCATGACCGCGTATCCGATCCGCGCGGCTGCGGCGAGCGCCGCCTCGGCGTCGGGCAGCCGCCCGCTGCCGGCCATGATCGGCACGCCGGCGTCACGCGCGAGATCGCGCGCGCGGTCCTTGGCGCCGAACAGCTCGAGCTGCTGCGGGGTCGGCCCGACGAAGCGCATCCCGGCGGCCTCGACCGCGGTCGCGAACGCCGCGTCCTCGGACAGCAGCCCGTAGCCGGGGTGGATCGCGCCCGCGCCGGTGGCCGTCGCGGCGTCGAGGATCCGGTCGGCGCGCAGGTAGCTGTCGCGCGCGGGCGTGGGGCCGATGTGGACGGCCTCGTCGGCCAGCGCGACGTGCGGGGCGCCGCGATCGGCGTCGGAGAAGACGGCGACGGTCCGCAGCCCGAGCGCCGCCGCCGAACGCATGATCCGGCCGGCGATCTCGCCGCGGTTAGCGACGAGCAGCGTGCGGTACCTGTGCACCAGTGGTCTCGGGCCGCGTCACGACCATCTGCACCGGCGTCGGATCGAAGCCGTTGCACGGGTTGTTCATCTGCGGGCAGTTGGAGACGAGGACGAGGACGTCGACGTCCGCGCGCAGCGAGAGGGTCAGTCCGGGCGCCGAGATGCCGTCGACGATGCCGAGCGTGCCGTCGGGCTCGATCGGCACGTTCATGTACCAGTTGATGTTGCTGACGAGGTCGCGCTTGCCCAGGCCCCAGCGGGCGCCCTCGCGCAGGAAGTTCTCCACGCAGGCGTGCTGGTGCTTCGTGTGGTGGCCGTAGCGCAGCGTGTTGGACTCCTTGCTGCACGCGCCGCCGACCGTGTCGTGACGCCCGCACTCGTCGGCGACGACGGTCATCAGCGCCCGGCCCTCGTTGCTGCGCAGCACGCTGCCGGTGGTGAGGAAGATCGACCCCTGCGCGACGATCGTGTCCTGCGCGCTGTAGCGCTCGCCGGTGGCGTCGGCGCGATAGAGCAGGCAGTCGACCGCCTGGTTTCCCCCGAGATCCACGATCGACAGGACGTCGCCGGCGGCGACGACCGCCGACCACGGGGCGCGGGCGGGGATCGTCTCGTCGCAGATGACCGTGCCCGCGGGCAGCGTGCCGAGCGGATGGGTCACGCTCATAGGGCGGCCACGTAGTCGGCGGTGTTCTCGAAGGCGCGCTGAAGTTCGGGCGTGGAGCTCCACAGGGGATCGTCGGGCATCGTCGCCGTGCCGCGCCAGGCGAGGATCCGCAGCGTCGTGCACGCGTACTCGGGGCGCGGATCGATCGGGTGCGGGACGTTGGCGACGAGCACGATGACCGGCAGCTCGGCGCGCAGCTCGACGTGGCAGCCGGGCCCGCTTGACCCCTCGAAGCACAGCAGGCCCGAGGGCGCGACGCGGACGCCCTGGAAGAACGACACGCTCGGCGCCACGTCGCGGCGCTGCAGGTCGTGCTTGGCGGCCGCGAGCGCCAGCAGCTCGCGACCGGCCGGGGACGGGCCCTCGGGCGAGCCGTCTCCGTAGCGCTCCTCGTTGCGCGGCAGCGCGGACGTCCCGCACAGCGCGTCGTGACGGCCCGAGCTGTCGGCGACGATCGTCGCCAGCACGCGGCCCTGGTCGGACAGCAGCGAGTGGCCCGGGCCGAGGTAGGCCTGCCACGGCACCTTCACCGTGTCGGCCACGTTCAGCCGCTCCCACGGCTGGTCAGCGTTGTAGAGCAGCACGTGGGCGCAGGCGTCCCCGTGCAGGTCCTCGAGCCGCAGCGTCGTGCCGCGGGCGAGGACCTTCGAGGTATAGCCGCCGCCGGCGACGGTCTCCGCCCACGTGACGTCGCCGGCCGGGACACCGGCGGGCAGGCCGGCCGCCGCGCTCGCGGGCAGGACCGGCATCGCCTCGGCGACGCCGCCCGCCTGCGAGCGGGCGTGCGCCCGCGCGGCGCTCGTGGTCTGCGTCGAGGTCACGCCTGCGCCCTCGCCGTTGCGAGCTCCGGCGCGACCGGCGCGGCCTGCGACGCGCGGTAGCGCAGGTATGCGAGCACCCCGATCACGAACGAGCCCGTGGCGAAGATGAGCGCGAAGTACTGCAGGTACCAGTTGCCGCCCTCGGGGTCGTAGACCGCGGCGCGCGGCCAGCCGATGTTGACCATCATCGCCGCGCCGTAGACGACGGCGAGGATGTTCACCGGCAGACCCCAGCGGCCGAGCGAGAAGCTCGCCTGCGCGCCGTCCGCGTCGTACGTGCCGCGCAGACGGCGCACGAGCATCGGGCCTGTGACCATGAGGTAGGCGAGGTAGAGCATCACGATGCAGACGCTCGTCAGCGCGAGGAACAGCGACGCCTCGCCGACGTTCACGACGAGCAGCGAGATCGTCAGCAGGCCGACGATCACCGCGGGCAGCACGGGCGTGCCGGTCCGCTTGGACACGTGCCCCAGCGCGCTGGAGAACGGCAGCACGCCGTCGCGCGACATCGAGAACATCATCCGCGTGGCGGCCGTCTGGATCGCCAGCGTGCACACGCAGACGGCGATCGCGACGTCGGCGAGGAGGATCTTGCCGACGGTGTCGCCGAGCTGGCTCGTGAGCACGTAGGGCAGGCCCCCGGCCGCGAGCTCACCGAGGTTCGGGGCGGCGAGGATCCCGCCGAGCAGCAGCAGGCCGCCGCACAGGCCCGCGACGCACAGCGCGCGGACGATCGCCAGCGGCGCCGTCCGGCGCGGATCGCGCGTCTCCTCCGAGAGCTCGCCCGCGCTGTCGAAGCCGACCATGACGTAGGCCGCCATGAGCGCCGAGATGATGAACGCGGCGAGGTAGCCGCCAGGCGCGGCGCCGGTCTGGTGCAGAACCGCGTCGGGTCCGCGCTCTGCGTGGGAGAAGAGCAGCACGATGAGGGCCGTGACGCCGATGAGCTCAAGCGTCACACCGATGCTGTTGATGCGCGACATGATCCCGACGCCGAGCGCCGTCACCGTCGTCGTCAGCACGACGAGGATGGCGCCGAGCAAGACGGCGTTCGACGCGCCGTCGCTCGACGTCAGCGCGGGGTCTGAGCCGATGATCTGAAAGCCCGACCACAGCGTCGGCAGCACGACCTGCAGCGCGATCGCCGCCGCGGCCACCGTGACGATCTGGGCGATGAGCATCGTCCAGCCCGCGAACCAGCCGAACGTCGGGTTCGACAGCCGTCGCGACCACTGGTAGATGCAACCCGAGATCGGATACCGCGCCGCGAGCTCGGCGAAGCACAGCGCGACGAACAGCTGGCCCACGAAGACGATCGGCCAGGTCCAGAAGAACGCCGCTCCGCCGAATGAGAACCCGAACGCGAACAGCTGAAAGACGGTGGTGAGGATGGAGATGAACGAGAACCCGGCCGCGAACGCGGCGTAGCCGCCCAGCCGCCTGCGCAGCTGCTGCGCGTAGCCGAACCCGGCCAGGTCGTCGGCATCTCGAGAGAGGTCCGCCGCGTGATTGGTCATACCTATGAGCCTCTTCGACGGGCTGGGGGCCTGTCATCGGCCCGGGGGCCAAAGCTGGTTCGACGTTTGGTCCAGGTGGTTCGCGGAGGGTGCGGCTTCGCGGTCGACGAACTGCATCGATGAAGGAACGCGGGGTGTCCCGGCGTGGCCGGGCTCCGCGGGCGGCGCGTCGGGAGGGGTGTGGGGATTGAGTCCGCCTGAGGCTTGGTAGATCCCCAAACCCCCCGGGAACGCGCCCTACAGCTCCCGCCGCAACAGCGAGAACCGCACCAGCCGGTCGTCCACGCTGATCCTCGAGATCGCGATCCGGTCGTGGTCGCGGGAGAAGAGCGTCTCGAGCAGCTCGATGTACGGCGTGCCGGGGGCGATCTTCAGCCCCGCCGGGGCGTCGTCAGCGCTCGCGACGCGCGGGATGATCTCGGCGGTCGTGTAGTCGACGACGCCGGCGCCGTTGCGTTCGAGGAAGTCGAAGGTCGTATCGGCCTCGATCACGTCGTCGGGCGCGACCCTCAGGCGCGAGAGCGAGACGACGTCGACGACGATGATGACCGGCTCGCGGCCGGCGCGCAGGAGGCGCTCGACGACGAGGCACGGCTCGTCCTCCGCGAGGCCGAGCGCCGCGACCGCGAACGCCGGGGCGGGGCCGGCGGCGTGCGTCTGCGGATCGACCGACGGCTCGTGCCCGCACTGCGCGATGAGCGTCGTGAACGGGACGAGCCGGTTGAGCCGCATGGACGCGCGCAGCAGGTGGCTGTTGACGAACGTGCCATGCCGTCGCCGGCGCGAGATCAGGCCGTCGGCGGCCAGCGACTGCAGCGCCGCGCGCAGCGTCGTGCGGCTGACGCCGAGCTGTACCGCGAGCTCGGCCTCCGGCGGCAGCCGCCCGTCCGGAAAGGCGTTGGAGCGGATCGCGCGCAGGAGCGCCTCGCGCGCTCGCTCGGTGAGCGGTCGCTGATCGACCGGCTCGATCTTCATCGCGTCGGCCCCGCCTCCCGACCGCGCGGCTCAGCTGCGCGGCTGGTATGCCCCGAAGACGTCCTTCATCGCGCCGCACACCTCGCCCATCGAGCAGTTGTCCTTCAGCGCCTGGCGGATCGGCAGCATGAGGTTGTCCGTTCCGCGGGCGGCGTCGCGCAGCTCGTCGAGGCGCCGCGCGACGAGATCCTGGTCGCGGTTCTCCTTGAAGGCCTTCAGCCGGTCGAGCTGATCGCGCTCGGTCTCGGGATCGACGCGCAGGATGTCCTCGACCTCGATCGCGTCCTCCTCGTACTTGTTGACGCCGATGACGATGTCCTGCTGCTGGCGGTAGCGCTCCTGGTAGCCCCACGCCGACTCGTCGATCTCGTTCGTGATGAACTCGATCGCGTGCACCGAGCCGCCGAGGTCGTCGACCTTGGCGATGAGCTCGTGCGCTCGCGCCTCGATCTCGTCGGTCAGCGCCTCGACGTAGTACGAGCCCGCGAACGGGTCGATCGTGTCGGTCGCGCCGGACTCGTGGGCGATGATCTGCTGCGTGCGCAGCGCGATCTTCGCCGCGCGCTCGCTCGGCAGCGCCAGCGCCTCGTCGTAGCCGTTGGTGTGCAGCGACTGCGTCCCGCCGCAGACCGCCGCGAAGCCCTGCAGCGCGACGCGGGTGACGTTGTTCTGCGGCTGCTGCGCGGTCAGCGTCACGCCCCCGGTCTGCGTGTGGAAGCGCAGCTTCATCGACTTCTCGTCCTTGGCGCCGAAGCGGTCGCGCATGATGTGCGCCCACATCCGCCGCACGGCGCGGAACTTCGCGACCTCCTGGAAGACGTTGTTGTGGCCGTTGAAGAAGAAGGCGAGCCGGGGGGCGAACTCGTCGATCTTCAGCCCCCGCTCCAGTGCCGCTTCGACGTAGGCGATCGCGTTGGAGAGGGTGAAAGCCACCTCCTGCACGGCCGAGCAGCCCTTCTCGCGGATGTGGTACCCGGAGATCGAGATCGTGTTCCATTTCGGCACGTTCTCGCGGCAGTACTCGAAGATGTCGGTGGTCAGCCGCATGGTCGGCACCGGCGGGTAGATGTAGTTGCCGCGGGCCACGTACTCCTTGAGCACGGCGTTCTGGACCGTGCCGCGCAGCTTCTCGGACGGCACGCCCTGCTCCTCGCCGACGAGCTCGTAGAGCAGCAGCAGGATCGCAGCCGGCGCGTTGATCGTCATCGAGGTCGAGACCTGGTCGAGGGGAATCTGATCGAAGCAGATGCGCATGTCCTCGATCGTGTCGATCGGGACACCGGTGCGGCCGACCTCACCGCGGCAGAGCGGATCGTCGGAGTCGCGTCCCAGC
>JBOGYT010000197.1:0-7102 GCA_050696955.1 Solirubrobacteraceae bacterium
GTCCTCGATCCCCGACGTGCCGGCGCGCCAGCGCTCGTAGAGCGTGCGCGCACCGACGCCGAGGGGCGTGACGGCGCCGACTCCGGTGACGACGACGTCGCGGTTCATCAGGCCCGGCTCACCACCAGGTCGATCGCGTCGCCGACGGTCTTGATCTTCGCGACGTCGTCGCCCTTGAGCTGGACGCCGTGCTCGTCCTCGATGATCTGCGAGAGCTCGGCGAGGTCGAGCGAGTCGACGTCGAGCTCCTCGAAGGTGGAGTCGCGCTTGATCTCGGACTCCTCGACTCCGAACTGCGGGAGCGCCTCGAAGATGGTCTTCTCGACGGTCTCGGGGGTGGTGGCGGTGGCCATGGTGGTGCTCTCCTCTGTCGTTGGGATCAGGGTCAGGCGGACATGCCGCCGTCGACGAACAAGGTCGTGCCGGTCACGTAGCCGGCGTCGTCGGAGGCGAGGTACCGCACGGCGGCGGCGACGTCCTCCGGCTTGCCGGCGCGGCGCGCCGGGATGTGCTCCGCGGCGCGCTCGGCCAGGTCGGCGGTCATGTCGGTTTCGATGAAGCCGGGGGCGACCGCGTTGACGGTGACCCCGCGGCGGGCGACCTCGACGCCGACGGTCTTCGTCATGCCGATGAGCCCGGCCTTGGCGGCCGCGTAGTTCGCCTGGCCGGCGTTGGCGCGCGGGCCCACGACAGAGGCCATGTTGACGATCCGCCCGTAGCGGGCCTTCATCATCGGGCGCAGCGCGTCGCGCGTCAGGCGAAAGACGCCCGACAGGTTCGTCTCGAGCACGCGGTCCCAGTCGTCGTCGTCGATCTGGACGGCGAGCCCGTCCGCGCGCACGCCGGCGTTGTTGATGAGCCCGAGCACGGGCCCGAGGCGCTCCTGCGCCTGCGCGAGGAGGTCCTGGGCGGACTCCGGATCGCGCACATCGCCCTTGATGGCGGCTGCGGTTCCGCCGGCCTTCTCGATCGCCCGCACGGTCTCATCGGCGCCGTCGGCGTCGGTGCGGTAGCCGGCGGCGACGGCCCAGCCGTCGGCGGCGAGCTCGCGCGCGATCGCGGCGCCGATGCCCTTCGAGGCGCCGGTCACGAGCGCGACGGCGCCGTCGGGACGGCGGCTCTCGACGTCGGGCTTGCGGTCTTTGGTGGTCGTGGCGCTCATGAGGTGTCTCCAAACGTCAGCAGTGCGGCGCCCCAGGAGAAGCCGGCGCCGAATGCGGTGAGCAGGACATGTCCGGACTCGGGCAGGCGGCCGTCGTCCTCGGCGAGCGAGAGCGCGAGCGGGATCGACGCGGCGGAGGTGTTGCCGAGCCCGGCGATGTAGTCCGCCACGCGTTCGGGCGCGAGCCCGAAGCGCTCGCGCACGGCGTTCAGGATGCGCCCGTTGGCCTGGTGTGCGATGACGAGCTCGATGTCGTCGATCTCGAGGTCGGCGACCTCGAGCAGGTCGCGGCACGAGCGCTCCATGTGGTCGACGGCCTGCTGGTAGACGAGCCGCCCGTCCATGCGGACGACGGCGTCGTCGCGGTCGACGAAGAGCACGTCGCGCTGGGCGTCGGCCCCGAGGACGATCGGGCCGACGCTGGCCGCCCCGCCGGGGGCGAGCACGGCGGCGCCGGCGCCGTCACCGAAGAGACCGGCGGTCTGGCGGTCGTCGTGATCGGTGTAGCGACCGAGGATGTCGGCGCCGATCAGCAGGACCGTGTGCGCGCGACCGCTCTCGATCAGCGCGGCGCCCTGTTGCAGGCCGGCGAGAAAGCCGGTGCAGGCCAGCCCGACGTCCCACGCCATCGCTCGCTCGGCACCGAGGGCGCCCGCGACCATGGGTGCGGCCTGGGGAACGATGTCGTCCGAAGCGGACGTCGCGACGAGCACGGCGTCGACGTACAGGGGGTCAAGCCCCGCCGCCGCGAGCGCGCGGCCGCCGGCCTCGACGGCGAGGTCACACAGCGTCTCGTCCTCGGTGCTGCGGCGGCGCTCGGAGATGCCGGTGCGCTTGGCGATCCAGTCGGGTTCGACGCCGATGCGCTCGGCGATCGGCGCGTTCTCCACGACGGTCGCCGGCAGCGCGCGGCCGAACCCGGTGATGCCGGCGGCGCGAGCGCGCGCGCCGCGCGGATATGCGGCGGGCGCGAGCGCGGGCTCAGACGGTGGCATTGATGTCCTCCAGAAGCGTGTCGGCGGTGGCGGCGCTCGCGCCCTTGATGCAGCGCGGGGCGAGCTTGGACAGCACGCGGCCGGGGCCGACGTCGATGTACGAGTCCACGCCCATCTCGTCGAGGGTCGTCATCGTGTCGCGCCAGCGCACCGGCGAGACGAGCGCGTCGGCGAGCTCCTCCGCGGGATCGGTGAACGGCGCGGCGGTCGCGCAGCTGACGACGGGGATCCGCGGCTCGGCGAAGTCCGTCTCGGCGAGCGCCGCGCGGAACGGCGCGACGGCGCCCTGCATCTGGGGAGAGTGGAACGCGCCGGCGACGCCGAGCGGCAGCGCGCGCAGGCCGTCGGCCTCGGCGTCCTTGCGCACGGCGTCGAGCGCATCCGGCGCGCCGGAGAGCACGACCTGGCCGGGGGCGTTGTCGTTGGCGACGCTCACGTCGTGGCGGGCGGCGAGCGTCTCGGACTGGGCGGGCGTCGCGCCCATGAGCGCGAGCATGGTTCCGCCGCCGGAGGCCTCGCCGGACGAGGCCATGTGATCGCCGCGCAGGACGACGAGTCCCAGCGCGTCGTGATCGGAGAGCGCGCCGGCGGCGGCCAGCGCGGAGAACTCGCCCAGCGAGTGGCCTGCCAGCGCGACGGGGTCGACGCGGTCTCGCAGGCGCGACCACCCGGCGAGCGAGGCGCACAGGATCGCCGGCTGCGCGAAGCGGGTGGACTCCTCGACGCGCGGGAACGGGTCCTCGCCGACGAGGTCGACGGCGGTGTCGAGTAGATCGGGACGTACGGCGGCCACGAGGTCGCGCATGTCCGCTGTTTGGCTGCCCTGTCCGGGGAAAAGGACAGCGCTGGGAGTGCAATCAAACACACCACTTGCCCTGCCCCTCGACGCGGATGAGGATCGCGATCCCCCCCGACTGGGGGGTACATCGCGTCGAGCCGCCCCCGATCTTTAGGAAGCGATTATCGCGACGCCCGCCGTCTTCGCCGCCCGCCCCGCGTGTCTGCCCTGGGGAGCCGCCGCCCCGAGCTCATCGAGCGCGTCCGCCAGGAGCACCGGAAGCTCGTGCACCTCCGGCAGCGCGTCCGGATCGGCGTAGCAGCCGAAGAACAGCTCCTGGCGGTAGCGCACCATCCCGATCGCGAGCGCGTGGCCCTGGGCGATCGGCACGACGGAGCAGACGTTCTCGAGCTCGCAGCCGAGCAGGTACAGGGATCCCCGCGGCGCGGGCGACTGCGAGACGGTGAGGTTGAACTGGCGCGGCGCCGCCATCGCGCGCGCCACGGGCGCCCGCAGCGGTGTGGGCAGGAGTCCGGCCGCCTCATACAGCGCCTCGATGCCGGCGGGCCGATCGGTGTGCTTGAGCAGCCGTGTCTGGTCGCGTACGAATGCAAGTCGCTCGCCGGCGTTGGCGAGATCGATCGGCAAGGGCATGCCCACCATCGCGATCTGGTTGCCGTGGGCGTTGTCGCCGATCCCGCGCATGCTGACCGGAATCATCGCCCTCAGCGGCGCATCGAGCGGCTCGCCGCGACGCAGCGCGAGCGTGCGCAGCGCTCCGGCCACGACCGCGAGTCCGACGTCGTTGAGCGTGCCGCCGCCGGCACGGGCCGCACTCAGGTCATCGCGTTTGGCGTGGTATTCCACGAGTGCCCGGTGCGGGCCGATCGTTGTGTTCAGCGCCGACTGTGGAGCGCTCGGCAGGACGTCCTTTCGAACCGCGCCGACGATCAGCTTCGCCCGGCGCAGGAGCCGACCTGCCGTCGCTTCAGGGTGCGCGACCGCGCTGACCGCGTCGCGCAGCGCCCCGGCCCCGTCATCAAGCGTGTGGCTGATCGCGTCGAGCGTCCAGCCGACACGACCGGCCTGGCCACCAGGGTGCCAGGACGCCGGCGCCTGCGACATCGCGTCGGGCTCGGGATCGACGATGAGGCTCACGACCCGCAGGGCGGCGATGCCGTCGACGAGCGCGTGATGGATCTTGCCGATCAGCCCGACGCGGCCGTCCTTTAGCCGTGGGACGAGGAAGATCTGCCACAACGGCTTGGCTCGATCCAGCGGCGTGGAGAGGACCGTTGAGCGCAAGGCCTCGAAGCGCTCGTAGCTGACGCGTTCGTCCGGATCGGTGAGCTCGACGATGTGCGCGCGCAGGTCAAAACCCGCATCGGCGATCCAGCGCGGCTCGGACAGACCGAGCGGCGCGCCCTCCAGTCGCCAGCGACACCACGGCACCTCGTGCAGCCGGCCCGCGGCTCGGTCGCGCAGCGCCTCCACGCGTGGACGAGGGCGATCGACGGGTGCGGCGAAGACGGCGCTGAAGCCGACGTGCATGTGCGCCTCCGCGGACTCCAGGCGCAGAAACGATCCGTCCACCGCCGACAGCCGTCCGCCGCGGTCGCCGTTCGAAACGGATTCCTGCGATGTCATGAGAACGCTCCTTGTCGCACACGGGGTGCGCGTGGGGCGGCACGCTTGGTCGGCAAAGGCGGCGGGGTCTGGGGCCGCAGCGCGCGTACCTCCTGCGCGAAGAGGTGCGGCAGGCGGGTGATGTGCGGGAGCGCATCGGGATCGGCGTACACGCCGAAGTGCAGATGGTCGCGGTAGGAGAGCATCCCGATCGAGAGCGCGTGCTGCTCGGCGATCGGGATCACCGGGTAGATCTCCTCCGCGCGCGCGCCCAGCACAGACATCGCACGGCGCGGACCACGCACGTTGGAGACGGTGAGGTTGAAGGCGCGCGAGGCGGCGCCCGCGCGCAGGGCGACCCCGCGCAGCGCCCCCGGCAGCAGTCCCACCGCGGATAGCAGGGTCTGGGTGCCCGCCGGGCGTCCGGAGCCCTTGAACTGCTCGGTCTGATCGCGCACCCGCTCCAGGCGTGCGGTCGGTGAGCCGAGCTGCAGCGGCAGCCATACCCCGGCGATCGAGACGTGGTTGCCCAGAGCGCCGCGCTCGTCGCGGCCGCGCATGTCGATCGGGATCATCGCCTTCAACGGCTCGGCGGGCTCACCCCGTTCGATTGCCAGCGTGCGCAGCGCGCCGGCCACGACGGCCAGCCCGGCGTCGTTGAGCGTCGCGCCGCTGCCGCGGATGGCAGAGCGCAGGTCAGCGAGTGCAGCGCGGTGGCCCACCAGCGTGCGGCGGGGCCCGAGCGGCAGGTTCATGTGGCAGTCCGGACCGCGCGGGAGCAGATCCTCAGCCAGCGCACGTCCGATCCTCCCGGCATCGCGGATCGCGGAACGAGCACTGGCCCGTGGCCGCACCGCCGCACGCGCGACGTCGCGTGCCGCGCGCGTCGTGCTCTCGGCGCCGCGGACGAGCGGGTCAAGCGCGCGCTGTGCCGCGCTGGGCTCAGGCTCGGCGCTCCAGGGCTCGGGCGCCGCAGCGGGGACGTCGCCGTCGACGTCCAACATGAGCTGCGCGACCACCAGGGCCGCGGCCCCGTCGGCCATCGCGTGGTGTACGCGCCCGACGAACGCGATGCGCCCGTCCTCCAGACGCGGAACGAGCGCGATCTGCCAGAGCGGCCGGCTGCGATCCAGCGGCTGGGAGAGCAGCGCGTCGCGGAGTCGCGCGAAGCGCGCCAGGCTGACCGTTTCGTCGTCGTCGCTCAGCGCCACCACGTGGGCGGCGAGATCAAACTGCGCGTCGTCGACCCAGCGCGGCTCGCCCAATCCCAGCGCGGCGCAGAGCAGACGCTGGCGACAGCGCGGCACCGAGTGCATCCGCCTCGCCACACGCGCGCGCAGGGCGTCGATCGTCGGGCGCTCACCGACGGCCGGCGACTCGCAGATCGCGCTCCAACCAACGTGCATGTGCGCATCCGGTGACTCCAGCTGCAGGAAGGACGCATCGATCGCCGACAGGCGCTCGCCATGACCGGCCACGCCACTCACGCCGCGAGCCGCGCGACCTCCGCGGCCACTTGCCAGCGCGGCACGGGCGTCTTGCCCCAGCGCGCCCGGTCGGCGTACTCCATCAGCGTTCCGAAGTACTGCTTCAGCGGCGGAGGGCGGAATCCGAGATGGCGGCCCCGCCGCGCGTCGAACAGCAGCCGCGAGCGGAAGTACGGAACGAACACGCCGGCGCGCTGCTCGGACTTGGGGTCCTCGCCCATCGCCACGAGCCGCGGGGGCTCGCGCCCGAAGGCGGCAGCGGCCATCGTGGCCAGCTCGATGTTCGTCACCGCGTCGTCGCCGGCGACGGCGTGCATCGTGCCGTGCTGGACCGGGCCGTCGAGCAGCGTGTAGAGGGCGTCGGCGACCGTGTCGACGCAGACGATGTCGACGTGGCCGTCCGGATCGGCGGGGACCGATGGCAGCAGGTTGCGGGCGAAGGCCAGCAGCGGCCAGTAGATGACGTTGAACGCGGGCGTCCAGCCGGTGACGCTGTCCCCGACGACGATGCTCGGGCGCAGGATCGCCGTGGGGAGATCGCTGTCGTTGACGAGCGACTCGGCTTCGAGCTTCGTCTGCTCGTAGGTGTTGCGGAAGCGCTGGCCGACGTAGCGCTGGGTCTCGCGGACGCGTCCGATGCGCTCGCCCGCGACGTACGCCGTCGAGACATGCACGACGCGCTGCAGCGGGCCCCGCGCGTAGGCCTCCGACGCGAGGCGAAGCACCGCGTTGGTTCCGCTGACGTTGATCCGGCGGGCGTCTTCGAGCGGCAGGTCGAAGCTGATCGACGCGGCGCAGTGCGCCGCGGCCGAGATCTCGCTCGTCATGCGGTCGCGCGCCTGCGCGGTGAGCCCGAGGTCGCGTCGCTCGAGGTCACCCGCGACGGCGCGCACCCGCCGCCGCACGGCGGGGATGTCGTGCGGCGCGAACAGCGTGTCCAGCACGCCGGTCATCCGCGCTTCGGCCTCGCGGTCGTCTGCGGCGCGAACGATCGTCACGACGTCGCGGTCGCCGCGCTCGAGCAGGCGCACGAGCAGCTCCATTCCGACGAAGC